>CALGTJ010000695.1 GCA_937901435.1 uncultured Rhodobacter sp.
GTTGTTATCAAAGGTAAAGGTCTTGTCCGAAGATAGCTGGAACCGACTGGTGCGAGAGATCAGAGGATCGTTGACCTGCACGGGCAGTTTCAGCGTCTTGGTCAAAACCTTGCCGACGGGTGTGCTAAGTGTGACGTCAATCTCGTAGAGACCCGCGTTGCCTGCGGTGATCGGCAGCGAGATGACCTCTTTGCCATTCTCGGCCAGTTCAAACCCGGATGGAATATCCCCTGCCAGCGTCACACCCTGCGCGGTCACGTCCAGACCGACCCGACCCGCAGGACCAGAGGCGTGGACGATTTCCAGCAGCAGACGAGAGGTATCGCCGGGCGCCATAAAGCGCGGCAGGCTGGCAGTGACGACGACAGGATCGCGGACAAGCACGTCAGTTTCTGCCTCGCCCACGGCGGTCTTGGACCATGCGACGGCCATCAGTTTCACGGTGCCGTTAAAGCTGGGCAGGGTGAACTCGGTGCGGGCATAGCCATCGGCATCGACTTTGATCGGGCCAGAGAAATAGGCGACCAGCTCTTCGGTCGGGGGCGGCGAGGTCGGATCATTGGCAGACCCGCCATCACCACCAGAGCGCACGGTCCCCATCGCGCCATTCATCCCATCAATCAGACGCCCATAAACATCGCGCATCCCCATCCCCAGTTTGCGCTGACCAAAGTAGTGACCAGAGGGATCCGGGCTTTGAAAGCCGGTGATATTGAGGATACCGACATCGGCGGCAGCAATGGTCACCCAAGCGGTTTCGCCTGTGGTGATGCCATCGACCTTCAGCGCGACCGGCATCGGCCCGCGAGGGTCAATTTCTGCGGCTGTGTCAAAGCTGACGGCAAGTTTCGAGTCTTGCGGGTCAACCGGTGCATAGCTAAGCCCAAGCGAGCGGGCAGGGTTGCGATCGGCCTCGGCGTCCATCGGACGGATGACAGAGGCTGTGACATAAGCCCCGGCCCCCCAATCATCGGTGACAGGCAGTTCGATGACATTCTCGCCCTCGACAACTTCGACGGCCTTCATGTCGATCAGGCGGTTCGACACGACAGAGATCAAAGCCTTGCCAGCATAACGAGGGACCAGACGAACGCGTGCGGTGTCGCCGGGTTTGTAGCTTTCTGCATCCAGCGAAAGTTCCAGCAGATCAGGTGTCGACGACGCATCCGCCGCACCATACCACCCTGCATAGAAATCCTGCGAGGCGGCGACGTAATCGGCCCCGGTGCGTTCCACCTTGATTTCATAGCGGCCCCATTCCACCAAACCAGAGACAGTCACCGGATCAGCGCCAAGCGACGCGGTGCCCTCGGCAACGCGGGTGCGGGTTGTGATCGGCTCCCAGTCCCAGGACCCGGAGTATTGATACCACTGATAACGTGTGCGCACGCGGTTGATGGTCCATTGCACGTCCATCCCGGTTTTTTGCTGCATCTCATTCAGCGCTATCAGGTTAAAACTGGCCTCGGTGTTTTCGCCAATAGTGCCGTCAAAATTCGCTTTGATCCCGATCATTGGCCCATCGGGCGCAATAGGATGGGTGATCTTGCGTTCTACCGGACGACCAGAGCCTTCGGACACGCGCACCGCGATAACAGCCTCCATCGGGCGGAAATTCGGCTCTAATTCTGGGAATTCGATGCCAACGGTTGCTTTGCCATCGTCATCAGTGCGCAGATCGCCGGGCATGTACCAGACTTCAGTGGGCACATCTGTGTCATAACGCCCAAACTGGAAACCGGGGTAATCGGCCAGAGTGGTTGTTGTGCGCAAGGCGACCTCGCCATCGATGCGCAGATCACCAGCAGGCGCGCCGAACAGATAGCGCGCGTCGATGGTCAGCGGCGGGCGGTCTTCGGCGCGAATCGGACCCTCTGGCAGGGCCAGATCGAAATCAATGCGTTCTGGCAGAAAGTCCTCGACCAGCACCTGTGTGCTGGCAATCGAAGGCGCATCGGGGTCGGCATAGACGCTAAGACGCCACGACCCTCGCGGCACATTTCCGGTGGTGGGGAAATTGAACACATGACCGCCCGCCTCACTGTTCTGCGAGATCTGGCGCGAGTATTCGACGCCATCGGGACGGCGCAGCACGGCAACGACGGGCAGACCCTCTATCGCCTCGGTGGTGGCGTCGCGGGTCAGCACGGTGGCGTTGATCGTCTCGCCTGCGCGATAGGCCCCGCGGTCCGTGGTCATGAATGTATCAATCGGCCCCGCAGGCTCGCGCCCTTCGACGCCCCGGTCGCTGAGGTCAAATTCAGGATCGGTGAGCGAGAGAAAGGTTACATCGCCGTCGGTCTTGGCCAGAACCATCGCAGCAGAGGCACCACCCGTGCCCTTGATCAGACCGGGTTCAAAGCGCGCGTATCCCATCGCGTCGGTGGTTGCGGTGCCAAGAATAGCGTTGGCGCGCGACAATAGTGTAACCTCTACCCCCTCGGTCGGATCAGCAGAGCCCAGACTGCGCAGAAAGACATGTAACCCGTCAGAGCCGCTCATCGTGGCGAGGCCAAGATCGCTGACGACAAACCACTGCGTCGCAGAGGCGGTGTCATAGGGATCCGCATCGGGGATGCTGGCCTGTAGC
Organism: uncultured Rhodobacter sp.; assembly: GCA_937901435.1. The sequence goes on from CALGTJ010000695.1 coordinate 2,591, forward strand.
GCATAGATGCCGGGGGTCAGCTTGCCCACGACCTCGTCCATTGGCAGGCGCGTGGTGACATCCTTGTTCAATTCGTTCAGAACTTCGCCTTTGCCGGTCCAGACCTCTGTGGCCAGATCATTGCCAAAGTTACGCTCTTCCCAGACCGATAGAGGGCGACCGAAATAATCGTCCTGAATGGTGCGCAGGATCGACCGGTCGCTGATGCGGCTCAGCTTGAGGTCCACCTCTGTCAGGTTCACCGTTTCGATGGGCAGGGCAATGTCGCCTGTCGCGGGCAAGACATAGGCGCGTCCCGGAAAGCGTACAGCAGCAGATCGGTCGCGCACGTAAAGGCTGATCGTGATGTTCTTGACCAGCTTTTCACCAGAGGCTGCTGGCAGGCCCTCGCGAAAGGTCACCTGATAGCGCTCGCCATGCACAACGCCTTCGATGCAAAGCTGGCGTGTTTCCGGTTCCACCGTCAGATCGGCGGCGGGCACTTGCACGAAAGGCGTGTAATCGACACCAGCCCGTACAAGCGGTTCAGAGAACTGCGCGCAGATACGTGGGCGGGCAGAATCATTGTCGACCGTATGATCCGTCACGCGAAACCCGTATTTGCCAATCGCCTTGTCAAGCGCCTCATCCGTGTCCTGACGGGGCGAGATTTCCTGTGCCAGACGCAGCGCGGGGATCATTGCCCGACCTCGGCTGTTGCGTTCCAGCGCCTCGGACATGATTACAAGGGCATTCACCTGCGTCGCCGGGCTGCCAGAGCGCAAATAGGCGTTTACCGACGCATTAAGCGCGCTTTGTGCATAGGTCCGCTTTTCTGATGAATTCGTTGTTTGAATGGCCAGTGCCAGGCGGGCGTAGTCGATCCAATGATCGGGCGCATCGCTAAGGACCGTGGCAGCCCCGACAAACCGGTAGGCCGAAACAAGATTGCCTGCTTTTTCGGTATTAACCGCAGAGCGCAGCAGATCCTCGATGGTCCAGTCGTTTGGAATATGCTTGTTTGTCAGATCCAGCGCCTGACGGCGGGCTGCGATCAAATCGGCCTGTAAAACAAAGCTTAGATCTGTCACGCGCTCTTTGCTGCGGGCGATCACACCGGGATCAGTGACCAGAACGCGGCCGGAATACGCGCCGTCGTAGGTCACGGGTTCGGACGCGGCGGATTTCGGGAAACAGGATTTCGACCGGTTGTTGAAGGTAAAGGCCTGACATTGGGCGTTTGCCAGACACGCCGCCTCGCAGGCGTTCAGGTTCGTGTCAAAGATTGACTGTAAATCACCACCGGGAAAATCCACGTCGCGAACGAGTGTCAGTCGTCGGTCGGGTACGGGGTCAGTGGCTTGAGCGATCAAAGGTGTTGAGAAAATAGATAGGATTAAAGCGATTCCGAAACCGAGGCGCATGGGATAACTCCTGATTCATAATCCGCGTATCGTCGCACAGCCGTCGCGATGCGGCAACGATTTCAAGAACACAATTAAGTTCATATTAAGCAAGCTTGGGCATGATCACCCTGTAGTTGCGGAGCTTGGGGATGAATTTATCAGATATGCTTGCGCTTGAACGCCGTAGGCGATTGGCAGCAGAACGCTTGTTGGACGTCAAACAGGCAGAATTGTCAGAGGCAAACCGCCGTCTGTCCCTGCACGCGCGCGACCTCAGTTTCGAAATCGTTGAAAAACGCTAAGAAACCGAAGTGTTGAAAGAGGAAAAGCAACAAGCAGAGTCACAACTGGTCAACGCAAATAACGCGACCATCATCGTAGGACGTCGGCTGTGGGATTCTGTAGAGGCGATACAGGATGGGTTCGCGGTTTTTGATCAGGACAATGTTATGGTCGCGGCCAACTCGGCCTATCTGCGACCGTTTGAGGGGCTAGAGAGTGTCGGCCCCGGTATCACCTACTCAGAGCTTTTATCCATCGCGACCGAAAAGGGAATCATCGATATCGGCGATATGAGCCGGTCGTCCTGGATGCAGGACATGACCTTGCGCTGGACGACAAAAGGCATTGAGGCGCGGACGCTGCGGCTATGGAACGGCACGTTTATCAAACTCATTGATCAGCGTGCGCGCGACGGCGATACGGTCTCTTTGGCGCTGAATATCACCGATACTATCCGGTATGAGGCCAAGCTAAAGAATGCGCGCAGTCGCGCAGAGGCGGCAAACCGCGCCAAAAGCGCCTTTCTTGCGAATATGAGCCATGAAATCCGCACCCCGATGAATGGGGTCGTAGGCATGGCCGATCTGCTGGCTGACACCAAACTGGACGAAGAGCAGCGGTTGTTTATTGATACCATCAAATCCTCTGGTGAGGCCTTGCTGGTGTTGATCAACGACGTGCTGGATTATTCCAAGATCGAGGCGGACAAGATCAAACTGCGTTCAGATGTGTTTGATCTTGAACGCGCGATCCACGAAATCGCGATGCTTTTGCAGCCCGGCTTGCAGGACAAAGACGTCGACCTGATCATCGACTATGACCTCTTTCTGCCCACGCATTTCATTGGCGATGCGGGACGGGTGCGTCAGGTGCTGAACAACCTGATCGGCAATGCGATTAAATTCACCTCGCACGGTCATGTTCTGGTGCGTGTCGTTGGTCTGCCGGCCCAGGATGGTGCGGCACAAAGGGTGCATATCAGCATCGAAGACACAGGTATCGGCATCCCGCCTGACATGATCCATCACATATTCGGCGAGTTCAATCAGGTTGAGGACGATCGCAACCGCGCGTTCGAGGGCACTGGGCTTGGCCTGGCGATCACCAAGAAATTGATCACTCTGATGGGTGGCGAAGTCTGGGTGGACAGTGAAATTGGCACCGGGTCCAGTTTCGGGTTCCATCTGACCATGCCAATCGGCGCGAAACCTGAAACCTCTATAGAGCGGGTCCCGGATTGGCTGGGTCGTGTGGTGGTTGTGGACGGTCAGGGTCTCAATCGACGGATTATCGAAAAACAACTGCGCATGGCCGGGCTGGATACAGAAAAACATCGACTGGGCGAAGAGGTGTTTGGCAAGGCCTATGATGCCTCTGACGTCTTCCTAATCGACCAGAGATTGCCGGACATGCTGGGCACCGGATTGGCCGAAAAATTGCGCGCTGATGGGTTTCAGGGCTCTATCATCCTGTTTTCAACAACACCAAGCTTGCCGAAAACCGCGAAAACAACGGTGTCGCGTGTCATGCAAAAACCCGTACGGCGCCGCGACCTGTTTGCCGCCCTTGCGTCTTTGAAAGAACCTAAAACCCTCAACGGGCCAAGCCTCATTCAACCGACGCTACCAGAGCCTATTGCGCCAAAAAATCTGCGCCCGATGCGGATCCTTGCGGCAGAGGACAACAAGACGAACCGATTGGTGTTCAGCAAACTCATCAAGTCGCTGAACGTCGAATTGATCTTTGCCACCAACGGACGCGAAGCGATTGATGCCTATAAGGCGGAAAAACCCGATCTGATCTTTATGGATATTTCCATGCCCGGCATCGATGGGCTGGAGGCCACGCGGATCATTCGTCAGATCGAGCAGGACAAGGCTATCGAACGCACCACGATTGTCGCCTTGACGGCTCACGCGATGGCAGGGGACGACCATTCCATTCTGGCATCGGGCCTAGATTACCACCTCACAAAACCCTTCCGCAAAGACGAGATTTTTGCCCGAATTGCAGAGGAAATCCCCGAGCAATGCCTGCCTGTCTTCCCCGAACTTGTGAAAGTGGCACAGGGTTAAGAGGCTTGTTTCATCGCCGTCTGCGCCTCGTCCCGCAGAAAGACCAACCTGTCGCCATCGCTGCGATCCACATCAAACCGGTATCCCCCGGTCGAGAAGTCTTTGAGGCTGTCTATGTCCGTTATCCGGTTTTCGACGATAAACCGCGCCATGCTGCCACGCGCCTTCTTGGCAAAAAAACTGACGATCTTGGGGGTGCCGGATTTCACCTCCATAAAAACGGGTTCGATCAGCCGCGGTTTTAGCTGCTTGAGATCCACCGCGCCAAAATACTCTTGGCTGGCACAATTCACCAAAAATGCGCTGTCAGTTTCATCCGCAGCAGTATTCAGCGCCTTGGCCGGAACGTCGCGCCAGAAATCATAAAGGTTCGCACCGCGCCGGGTTTTCAACCGGCTTCCCATTTCCAGACGATAGGGCTGGATCGCATCCATTGGGCGCAATACGCCATAAAGGCCGGACAGAATCCGCAGATGATCCTGCGCATAGCGGATGCTGTCAGGGTCCAGCGTCTTTGCCTCTAGGCCCATATAGGTGTCGCCCGCAAAGGCAAACATCGCGGGTTTGGCGTTCGATTCGGTCGATTGATCCTCGAACGCCTTAAACCGGTCGCGGTTCAGCTTTGCCAGATCGTCGCTGAGGTCCATCAGGCTTTTCAGCTTGGCCAGCGTCAACGCGCGGGCATGGCTGGCAAGGATATTCGCCTCTTTTTGAAAATCGGGCTGGGTCGGCGTGACGTCGACCGGCTCCCAATCAAGCCGCTTTGCAGGTGAGATGACAACCAACATGGCGATATCCTTTGTATTCTGTATGACAGTCTATTTAGCGGTCTCAGGCACGGGGTCCACCCTAGGCTTCGTCGAGAATGCGCAAAAACACAGGGCCAAAGCGTTCGGCACGTCGTTCCCCCAGAATCCCGGCGAGGGCATTCATATCTGGTCTGCGCATCGCGGCGACCTTTGCCAAGAGTGAGGCAGAACAGCTCATCGGTTTGCCAGACCCATCGCCGCGCGCCAGTTCTGCCTGTGCCTCTAGCAGGCGATCATAGATTGCCCCCTCGGCACGCCCGGCCAGCTTCATCCGCGCGGGATGTTCGGGTGCCGGTGTGTCGCCTGCGATGATCTTCAGAAAATCCGCGCCATAGCGTTCCAGCTTTTTCGCCCCGACTCCGCTGACTCCGGCCATCTGGTCCAGCGTCATGGGCCGGGTCTCTGCCATTTCGATCAGGGTGCGGTCGGTGAAAATCACATAGGCCGGCACGCGCGCGTCCTCTGCCAAAGCGCGGCGTTTGGCCTTGAGCGCAGACAAAAGCGGCGCGTTTTCATCGCTGACCAATGCCTTAACGATGGGGCGATCAACGGACTTTGTGACGGTATCCTTGCGCAATTCGATCTTGGCCTCGTCACGTAAAATCGGACGTGCGGCCTCGGTAAAGCGCAAGGCACCGTGGCGTTCCGGATCAGGCCGGATCAGGTCGTGCCCCATCATCTGCCGAAAAATCGCCTGCCATTGCCCGCGACTATATTCCTTGCCGACACCGAAGGTGGGCAATTCATCGTGGCCGCGTTGTTTGAGCTTATCCGTCAAGGACCCCAGCAGAATGTCGATCAGATGCCCGGCCCCGAAGTATTCGCCCGTGCGCAAAATCGCAGACAAAGCCTTTCGCACCGCAAGTGTGCCGTCAAAGATCTCTGCGGGGCGGTCGCAAAGATCGCAATTCCCGCAAGGTTCTGGATCTTCGCCAAAATACGCCAGCAGGTTTTGACGACGACAGCGCAGTGCTTCGGCCAGACCGAGCAGCGAGTTTAACCGCGCGTGATCAGCGGCGCGGCGTTCCGGGGGGGCCGGGCTTTCGTCAATTTGCGAACGCCGCAGGCGGATGTCATCCGCGCCATATAATGTCAGCGTCTCGGCAGGCGCGCCGTCCCGCCCGCCACGTCCGATTTCCTGATAATAGGCCTCGATGGATTTTGGTAAATCCGCATGGGCCACCCAGCGGATATCAGGTTTGTCGACACCCATCCCAAAGGCGACCGTGGCGCAGACGATCAACCCGTCTTCGCGCTGAAATCGGGTTTCTACGATGCGACGGTCCTTGGCATCCATGCCGCCATGATAGTGACAGGCAACATGTTTGGCGTCGCGCAGGGCGGCGGCGATTGTTTCGGTCTTGGCGCGTGTGCCGCAATATACGATGCCCGATTGCCCCCGACGCGCGTCGGCGAAATCGAGGATCTGTTTGCGCGGCCCGTCTTTGGCAGCAAAGGCTAGGTGGATATTGGGGCGATCAAAACCGCGCAGAAAACTGTCAGGCTGCGCGCCATCAAACAGGCGGCGCACAATCTCTTCGCGGGTTTCGGCGTCGGCGGTGGCGGTAAAGGCGGCCAGCGGCACGTTCAGTGCACGACGCAACTCACCGATCCGTAGATAATCGGGGCGAAAATCATGGCCCCACTGACTAACACAATGCGCCTCGTCCACCGCGATCAGCGTAGTATTCACCCGCCGCAAAAGGGTCAGCGCGCCGCCAGAGGCAAGGCGTTCCGGCGCCATATAAAGCAAGCGCAACGTGCCCGCATCCAAAGCGGCAAACACCGCGTCGGTTTCTTCGGGCGTATTGCCAGAGGTCAGCGCACCCGCCTCGACCCCCGCCTCGCGCAACGCACGGACTTGATCGCGCATCAGGGCGATCAACGGAGAGATAACAACTGTAACCCCCTCGCGACACAGGGCAGGCAGTTGAAAACAAAGGGATTTACCGCCACCCGTGGGCATAATGGCAAGCACATTTCGCCCTGCCAGCACAGCCTCTACGATCTCGGCCTGACCGGGTCGAAAGGCATCAAAGCCGAAAACTTGAGATAATAATTGCTGCGCGCGGTCCATTGGTCCGTGTTTTTTTCTGGTCTGACTGCTCTTGTTGGCCAGACCATCGCAGATGCAGAATCGGGGAACAAGCCCGCAGGCTTGCCTAAACCGTCAATAAAACGCGGCGGCGTTGTTGATCAGGATAATCCGCAATGCATAAACCCCAATCAGAGCAACCAGAGGCGCAAGATCCAGCCCGCCCATATCGGGCAGAAACGATCTAATCCGCCCATAAATCGGGTCAAGCAAACGGTTCAACCCGTACCAGATCTGCGCAACTAACGGTTGGCGCAGGTTCAGCACTTGAAAATTGATCAGCCACGACATAATGATATGGGCGATCATGATGAACCAGATCACATCAAGGATCAGCATCAGGATTTGAAAGATTGACGTCATTGCAGTCCTCTTTAAAGCATGTTCAACCCGACACCTAAGCATCTTGCCAATCGCTGACAAGGCGGGCTTATGCTCGCTTTGCCTGCTGACCTTTGTGTCAGGCGTTTCAGATTTCAGCCGGAAAGGAGCGGCCATGTACCCCTTCATCCGCTTGTTCAAAGAATATTTCGTAAACCGGAGCGCGCCGCCGCTGCCGTTGACGGGTACACATATGTCGCGGCACATCTGCTGGCCGTGGGACATTGATCTGTGGATGGAGCTGAACAACGGGCGCACCTTGACGCTTTACGATCTGGGGCGCTTGCCTTTGGCGCGGCGAACCGGGTTGCTTGATGTTCTGGCGAACCAGGGGTGGAGCATGGCCATGGCGGGGTGTTCGATGAGCTGGCGTCGTCGGGTGCGGATGTTGGATCGACTGACGATGTACACGCGCTGCGTCGGCTGGGACGCGCGGTTCATTTATATGGAGCAATCCATGTGGAAAAGCGACGGAGACTGCGCCAATCACAATCTGGTGCGGGCGGTGGTGTCAAATGAAAACGGGATCGTGGCACCTGCCAAGGTCATGCAGGCGATGGGCGAACAAGAGGCAAGCCCCCCTTTGCCTGACTGGGTTCAGGCATGGATCGAAGCGGATGCTAAACGTCCGTGGCCCCCGATGAAACACGCTAATTGACGACACATTCGGTCATTGCACGGTCTGTCGATTGCCTGTCATATCAGAGGCGTAACAAGGGGTGAGACCTATGGCCGATGTGAGCCTGCGCAAGCGCATTTGGGGCTGGATGATGTTCGACTGGGCCAGCCAGCCCTACAATACTGTCTTGCTGACCTTTATCTTTGGCCCCTTTTTTGCAGAAATCGTCAGTTCTGACCTGATGAGCAAGGGTCTGGATGACACCGCTGCCAAGGCCCTTGCACAAAGCTATTGGGGCTACGGTCTGACCGCAGCGGGTCTGTTTATCGCCTTTAGCGCGCCGATCCTTGGAGCCTTTGCCGATAGTTCCGGTCGTCGGTTGCCGTGGGTTTGGGTGTTTTCCCTGTTGTATGTCATTGGCGCCAGCGGGCTGTGGCTGACGGAACCGGGCAACTTCAACATGATCGCTGTGCTGATTTTTTTTGGCATTGGCCTGATCGGAATGGAATTCGCCACGATCTTTACCAATGCCATGCTGCCGTCGCTGGGCGATCACAGAGAGGTCGGTGCGATTTCTGGAAACGGCTGGGCGCTTGGCTATCTTGGCGGCGTTTTTGCGCTGGCCTTTATGCTGCTGTTTCTGGCCGAGAATGCCTCTGGCGTGACCCTGCTGGGACAGGCGCCGCTGTTCGGGCTTGATCCCGAGATCCGTGAAGGCACGCGTTTTGTCGGGCCGTTCACCGCTATTTGGTATGTCGTTTTCATGATCCCGTTTTTCCTCTGGGTGCGCGAGCCGCGTCATCTGGTGGTGCGTGGGGCCTCTGTAGCACAGAGTCTGGCTGATCTGGTGGCGACCCTGCGCCGTCTGCCGTCGCAGGTTTCGCTAAGCGCCTATCTGGGCAGTTCGATGCTATACCGCGATGCGTTGAACGGGATGTTCACCTTTGGCGGCATCTATGCCTTTGGGATTTTGGGGTGGAGCGTCATTGATATCGGCGTCTTTGGCATCGTCGCCGCCCTGACGGGTGCCGTTTTCGCCTATATCGGTGGGCGTGCCGATCGCGCCTATGGGCCCAAGCCGGTGATTGTGGCCTGCATCCTGACGCTGATTGTCGTGGCGATCTCTATCGTGATGATTTCACGCGAGACGGTTCTTGGCGTAACGGTCGCTGCAGGATCTGCGCTGCCCGATATCGCTTTTTATATCTGTGGCGCGATGATCGGGGCCGCCGCGGGGGCTGTGGGGTCTGCCAGCCGCAGTATGATGGTGCGACAGGCGAACCCGGACCGTATGACAGAGGCGTTCGGCCTCTATGCGCTGGCAGGCAAGGCGACATCCTTTATTGCGCCCGCAGCAATCGCCATAGCCACCAATCTGTCCGGTAGCCAGCGGGTCGGAATTACTCCGCTTATCGGGCTTTTTCTTATCGGACTTTTCCTGTTACTCTGGGTGAAACCAAATGGAGATCGCAGATCGTGATGATCCGGACCCTTACCGTGCTAGCCGCAACCGCTGCCCTCATTTCCTGTGGCGCGTCGCCATCGCGCAATGATGCGCCCAGCCCTCGTGTCGCCTCTGGCGCGCCGGCGGCAGTGACCCAATCGGCCTCTAACATTAACCCGAATACAATGGCCAAGACCTTGTTCGGGGGAAAACCGACGGGGTCTGCCCAAAGGCCGGACCCATTCGGCGGCTACGCCAAGGGCTGTATGGCCGGGGGTCAGCAGCTAGAGGAAACCGGGCCAACGTGGCAGGCTATGCGGCTTAGCCGGAACCGGAACTGGGGCCAGCCAGAGTTGATTGCCTATGTCAAACGCCTGTCGCAGGCTGCAGCGCGTCAACCCGGTTGGAACGGGATCTACGTGGGGGATCTGTCGCAACCGCGCGGTGGGCCGATGTTGACCGGGCACGCAAGCCATCAGATCGGGCTGGACGCGGATATCTGGATGCTGCCCGCGAATAACCTAAACCTTAGCCGAACAGAGCGCGAGAATCTGTCGTCAATCTCTATGCGCCGTTCCAAGGGCGCCTATGTCAACGACAGCTGGACCCGCGCGCATCACGAGATTCTGAAAGACGCCGGCAGCGATCCGGCCGTCGCGCGTATCTTTGTGTTTGCCGGGGCCAAGGTGCAGATGTGCAAAGACGAAAAAGGGGGCCGGGCGTGGTTGCGCAAGATCCGGCCGTGGTATGGTCATCACTATCATTTCCACGTGCGTCTGAGTTGTCCCAAAGGGGCCGCAGGTTGCGTCGATCAGGCCCCGCCGCCACCGGGCGATGGTTGTGACGAGGCGCAGACATGGGTCAATAATATCCTGAACCCACCCCCGCCAAAGCCGCGTGATCCCAACGCTCCCCCTCCTAAACCAAAGCGCGAACTCGTCATCGGGGATCTGCCTAGTCAATGCGCCAGCGTCTTATCTTCGCGCTGATCGCGTCGTCAGTTGCGGCGGTTTTGGGTCTTAGCGGCGTCGCTCAACCCATGGTCGAGGCTGAATATCTGGGAACGTACAAATGGTCCTTGCCTGACGATGGTTTCGGCGGGTTTTCCGGATTAGAGGTCACCGCAGATGGCAACAGCTTTGTTGCTGTGTCTGATAGGGGCAGCATTGTCGAAGGCGATTTCAGGCGGGACGGGACAGAGATCACCGACATCACCGTCACCAACCGCCTTCACCCGCTGAAGAATAACAAGGGTGGCCCGCTGTCGCGGTTTCAGGTGGACGCCGAAGGTCTGGCGGTCGATGAGGGTGGACGTATCTACGTGTCTTTCGAGGCGATTCACCGTGTCTGGAGCTATCGCAACGCGGATTCAGAGGCCGCAGGGCTGCCACGTCACGATGATTTCAAGAAAATGCAGAATAATTCCTCGTTAGAGGTTTTGGCGATCGGGCCTGACGGGTCGATTTACACAATGCCAGAGCGATCCGGCGCTGTCGAAGCGCCCTTTCCGGTGTATCGCTATCGTGATGGCGAATGGACCAAGCCCTTTGCCATTCCGCGCCGCGGCCCGTTTCTGGCGGTGGGTGCTGATTTTGGGCCAGATGGTCGGCTTTATCTGTTGGAACGCGCGCTCAACAGCATCTTTGGCTTTCAAACGCGGGTGCGACGGTTTTCCATCGATGGCAATAGGATCTCTGACGAAAAGATTCTCGTCGATACCCCAAGTGGTCGCCACGACAATATGGAAGGCCTCTCTGTTTGGCAGGACGCCGCCGGAGATCTTCGGCTAACCATGATTTCGGACGATAATTTTCGGATGCTGCAAAGCACGGAATTTGTCGAATATCGCCTTAAACAATAGCTTGCACTGCGGCTGTCACAGCGTTAGAGGCGTGCGTCCCGTGACACGGGGCCAAGTCTCCGCAACCTTGCAAAAACGGAAATATGATATGTCTCGTCTGCTTCCTGGCGTTATTGCCATGGCCATTATCGTTGTGGCCTCGAACATCCTTGTGCAATTCCTTTATGGCAACTGGCTTACCTATGGGGCCTTTACCTATCCTTTTGCGTTTCTCGTCACTGACATCATGAACCGTGTCTATGGCGCTGCCACCGCGCGCAAGGTGGTCTTTGCCGGGTTCCTGACGGGTGTCGCCTGTTCCCTGATCGGCACGCAGATCATGTTGCAAGGCGATGGGTTCACCTATCCCGCTGTGACGCTGCGCATTGCCATTGGATCGGGCCTTGCCTTCCTGACGGCGCAACTGATCGACGTTTCGATCTTTGACCGCCTGCGTGACGGGACATGGTGGAAAGCGCCGCTTGCCTCGACCCTGATCGGCTCGACCATCGACACCGCCCTGTTCTTTACCATCGCGTTTTCAACCTTTTTGACCGTGATCGAACCGGGCAATGACGTTAGCTGGGCGAATGAAATGCTGCCTCTGCTGGGTGCAGGCCCTCTCGCGCCCCTGTGGATCTCGCTTGCCGTGGCCGATTGGGGTGTGAAACTTGCTATATCCTTAATCGCTCTGCTGCCATTTCGCGTAATTGTGATGCGCATGGTCACACGGGTTGCGTAAAAAGTTTTGACAAACACAAAATCTGTGTCAGTCTGGCCTTAACCGCAACATTTGAAAGGAGGTGATCCAGTGTCGAGAGTGAGATTGGAGAAGTGTGTCGGAACAGTCGGGAGTGTGATCGCCTAAGGGCAAACCCTTGGGTTAGAAACCCGCCGATTGGACGCTTGTTCTAACCGGACCATCTCTAAAAGTACTCGAAGGGCCGCTCTGACATAGGGCGGCCCTTTTCGTTTCAATATCAGCCTGTTGTTACAGACAGAGCGTGTTTATAATTGGCCCCATGCTAAAGATCACCGACACCATAACGATTGAGGACTGGGAGTTGACCGAACAGTTCACCCGCGCCAGTGGGCCGGGGGGGCAGAACGTCAACAAGGTTTCGACTGCGGTAGAGCTGCGGTTCGAGGCCGCGCGCTCGCCCAATCTGCCGGCCCCAGTCAAAGCGCGTCTGCGCCGTCTGGCCGGGCGACGCTGGACGTTAGAAGGCGCTTTGATCATTCAGGTCGATGAGACCCGCAGTCAGGCGCGAAATCGTGATATTGCGCGGGACCGTCTGGCAGAGTTGATCCGCAAGGCCACCGTCGCGCCCAAACGCCGCATCGCGACCAAGCCGACCTTTGGGTCCAAACAGCGTCGCTTGAAGGCCAAGAAAGTCCGCGGCGAAGTCAAAAACATGCGCGGACGCGTCGAGGGCGAAGACTAGTCCTTTCTCTTTGCCTCGGCGGCGGCCTTCATCCGGGCCAGCAGTTCTGCCTTGGTCTCGCGCGCGCCGAACGGATTCTTCTCCGTGCCCCGCGCATTATGTTCGTTGTGCTTTGGCGCTTTCCTACCCATTTTCGGGGCTCCTGATGCTTTGTAATCCATCGTGCGGCTCGTGATCGCTAGAGGTCAGATACGCGCTGATGCCCTAAACGCCGCCTGACAGCAAGGTCGATCGCGTGTCTGTCCCCGACCTGAACAGGTCGCAGCCGTGCTTGCCTAAAGAGGTGCATATCAATAGGAAACATCGGACAGGAACAGTGCCTCGGAAGTCATCAAAATGCAGAATACCGTCGTCAATAGCTGGAACGAATGGGACCCGCTGAAACATGTGATCGTTGGTCGCGCGGATGATTGCCACATCCCGCCCGAAGAACCCGCGCTGGATGCCAAGGTTCCCGAGGACAGCGACATGCGCGGCCAGTGGGGACGACGTCCGCAAGAGACCATCGACCGCGCGAACGAGCTGTTGGATAACTTCGCTTCGATGCTGGAAAAGCGCGGTGTGCGTGTCGATCGTCCGACCTGCATCGACCACAGCCTGCCCGCAACGACACCTGATTTTCACACCGAAAGTCAGTTCGGCTGTATGCCCCCGCGCGATGTCCTGCTGACCGTCGGGTCAGAGATCCTAGAGGCGACGATGTCCTATCGCTGTCGCTGGTTCGAATACCTGAACTACCGCCCCCTGATGCAGAAATACTTTAACGAAGATCCGAAATTCCGCCACGAATCCGCCCCAAAACCGCGCCTGACCGAGGCGGATTACCACCCGGATTATCTTAGCGATAAGATCGGCGTGGAAAAACGCCTGAAATGGGCGGCAGAAAAGTTCTTTGTCACCACCGAAGAAGAACCCCTGTTCGATGCCGCCGATGTGCTGCGTTTCGGGCGCGATCTGGTGGTGCAGCACGGTTTCACTACAAACCTAAAAGGCATCGAGTGGCTGCGCCGTCACTTCCCCGACCACCGTGTCCACGCCGTCAACTTCCCCGGCGATCCCTATCCCATCCACATCGACGCGACCTTTACCCCGCTGCGGCCCGGTCTGATCCTGAACAACCCGCAACGTCGCCTGCCCGATGATCAACGTGAGATGTTCAATAAGAACGACTGGGAGATTGTCGACGCGGCCCAACCGGCCCATAACGCCCCGCCGCCGCTTTGCTATTCTTCCACATGGCTGTCGATGAACGTCCTCGTGCTCGACCCGAAAACCGTCTGTGTTGAGGCGTCAGAAGTCTATCAAATGGAGCAGATGGACAAACTGGGGATGGAAGTCGTACCCGTCGATCTGCGCGACGCCTATGCTTTTGGCGGTGGCTTGCATTGCTGCACGGCAGACGTCTATCGTGAAGGCACCTGCGAGGATTACTTCCCAAATCTGTCCTGACCTCCTCCTTCTTCATCTTGGCTAAAATACTCTGGGGGTCTGGGGGCTGGCCCCCAGTTGGTCGGATTTGCAGGGCAAATTCGAAACAAGGATACAAAGCATGACTGAAACCCTCACAGACCGACGTACAAGGCTTTTGGGCCCCAACATGCCCACCTTCTACGACGACCCGATCCATATCGTGCGGGGTGAGGGCGTCTGGCTTTGGGATGCCGAGGGGCGCAAGTATCTGGATTGCTACAACAACGTGCCTCACGTGGGTCATTGCCACCCCAAAGTGGTCGAGGCGATCGCGCAGCAGGCCAGCGCGCTAAACACGCACACCCGCTATCTGCACGAGGGGATCCTTGACTACGCCGAACGCTTGGTCAGTAAATTTTCCCATGGATTAGAGACGGTGATCATGGTCTGCACCGGGTCAGAGGCCAATGACATCGCTCTGCGTATGGGGCAGGCGGTCACGGGCAAGACGGGCATCATCGCCACTGACAACACCTATCATGGCAATACTGCGCTGGTCTCTCAACTCTCCACGAAAAAGCCGCCCATTGGGGGGTATGCCCCAAACATCCGCCGAATCCCCTCGCCAGATTCCGTACGTCCCCTTGGGGGCACGCGCGAAGGTCAGGCAGAGGTGTTTGCAGGCCATGTTGCGCAGGCCATCAACGAACTCAATGACGCGGGGTTTGGCTTTTCCTCTCTGATCCTTTGCCCTTTCTTCGCCAACGAAGGCTTTCCCGATCTTGAACCCGGTTTCCTCGACAAGACGGCCGAGGTCGTGCGCAAGGCGGGGGGAATCCTGATCGCGGACGAGGTTCAGCCCGGCTTTGGACGGCTTGGCAGCCATATGTGGGGCTATGAAAAGATCGGTGTCGAGCCGGACGTTGTGACCATCGGTAAACCCATGGCCAATGGTCATCCAGTTGCCGCCGTGATTGCCAAGCCAGAGGTGACGGGCGCGTTCCGAGAGGCCTTTGGGTATTTCAATACTTTTGGGGGCAATCCGGTAAGCTGTGCTGCTTCCATGGCTGTGCTCGATGTGCTCGAAGACGAGGAGTTAGTCTCTAATGCGGCTGATTCAGGAGCATATGCGCTGGAACGGCTCTCTGCGATCAAGCACCCGATGATCACGCAAGTGCGCGGTAGTGGGTTGTTCTTTGGGATGGAGTTCGTTGATGAAAATGGCGCGCCAGCACCAGAGTTTACCATCAGAGTTGTCGAGGGTATGAAGGCGCGGGGCATCCTGCTGAACAAACTGGGGCGGCATCAGAACTGCCTCAAGATGCGACCGCCAATGCCGTTTTCGCGAGAGAATGTCGATATGGTGGCCGATGCGCTGGCCGAGGTGCTGGACGGGATGCCTGTCTGATGCTTGACGCTTTGGCACAACGCGCAGCAGAGGCCTGGGGCGGGTCTAAACATTCGCTGCGTCTGATATCGCATCGGGAAAACGCGGTTTTCGAGGTCGATCTGCCGTCAGGTCGCGCCGCGCTGCGTCTGCATCGGTTGGGGTATCGCACCGACAGTCACATTCTGTCGGAACTGAACTGGACTCAAGGGCTTGTTGCGGCAGGCTTTCCGGCGCCTCCGCCAGTTGCGATGCGAAATGGTGACTGGTTGCTGCATCTGGGTGATGGGCAACGCGCAACAGTGATCGGTTGGATGGACGGCGCACCGCTTGGCCAAGGGACCGATACGCTTACGCCAGAGTCCGTCTCTGAATACGCCGAAACTGGAACCTTGCTGGCCCGTCTGCATCAGGCCACAATCGCCATGGGCGCGGATCAGTTTGACCGCCCCCGTTGGGACGTGGATGGCCTGACCGGAGAGCAACCGCTTTGGGGGCGCTATTGGGAGATGTCCTTGCTAACAGACGCCCAGCGCGCCCTGATCATCAGCGCCCGCGACAAGGCGCGCGCAAATATCATGGAATATGACGGGGAAATCACGCTGATCCACACAGATGCCTTGCGAGAGAATGTGTTTCGCAACGATCAGGGTCTTGCACTGATCGATTTCGACGACGCGGGCTTTGGGTACACAATGTACGACCTCGCTGCTTCTGTGACGCAGCTTTACGATGATCCGCTCTATCCCCAGGTTTGCGAGGCAATCCTTGATGGTTATGCCAGTCATCGGCCCTTGCGGGACACAGACCGCACCATGTTAAAAACCTTCGAGATGATGCGCGCGTTTTCCGCCCTTGGCTGGACCATGCCCCGTTTACCGGGCGATCACCCCAAGCTGCCGCTCTATGTGCGGCGCGCCTGTGAAATGGCGAGCGCGTATATCAGGTCTTGAGAGATGCCGTAAACGCATCTGCATAGTCGGGATGCCAACGCGACAGGGGCGGGCGGTTTTCGATGATATCGCCCATCGCCCATGCCATCCGTTTTTCATCCGTTGCACGGTCCACGTCATTGTCGGGACAGAGGATATAGAAATCCCCCTTGGCAAGGCTCTGCATCAGGAATTCGGCGGTTTGTTCCGGGGTCCACGCGCCTGCGGGTTTTTCTGTGCGGTCCCGTTTGGTCAGGCCTGTATAGACGAAACCGGGGATCAGCAGATGCGCACTTAATTGCGCACCTGTCGTGTTGCGCAACTCATAGGCCAGCGCCTCTGTGAACGCCTTTACGCCCGCCTTTGTCACGTTATAGGCGGGATCACCCGGAGGCGTTGTGATCCCTTGTTTAGAGCCTGTATTGATGATCGCACCGGGGCGGCCGCGTTCGATCATACGCGGGGCAAAGATGTGCGTTCCGTTAATGACGCCCCAAAGGTTCACACCAATAATTTTCTGCCAGCGTTCATGCGGGCCGAACATGGTACTGCCCGGTTGGATGCCCGCATTGTTCATCAGGATATCGACGCCACCGAAACGGTCAGCAATCTCAAGCTCGATCTGTTGTAGCGCGCTGACGTCAGAGACATCGGCGATATAGGTGGCGACCTCTGTGGCCCCGGCGGCCTTGACCTGCGCTGCGGCCTCGCCCAGTTTGTCGGCGGCAACGTCGAGCAGGCAAACGGTCATGCCAAGAGAGGCGAACTGGCATGCACTTGCAAGGCCAATCCCCTCTGCGCCGCCATTCACCAGCGCAACAGAACCGTGGGAAAAGCCATTGGCCTTTAGCGTGTTGATCTCGTGTTCGGTCATACTGTCACCTCTTGTGTCGTTTGATGGCCGACGCCAAAAACGCGTTTATATCGCTCGACCTCCAGCCCCGGACCCATCGCCTTGTTTGGATTGTCCGACAGCTTGACGGTGGGTCGCCCATTGGCAGAGATCGCCTTGCAAACCAGCGAAAACGGCGCGAGGGCATCGTTGGGCGTCAGGCCGCGAAAATCATTTGTCAGCAACGTACCCCAACCGAACGAAACGCGCACGCGCCCGGTGAATTGACGGTGAAGCTCTG
>CALGTJ010000696.1 GCA_937901435.1 uncultured Rhodobacter sp.
GGATGCGGTGAAGGGCACGCTTGACGCGGTCGGTGTGGACCTTACAACGCAGCCTGTCGCAACGCCGGATCTGTCGGCCAACGGCTTTGGCATGGGACGCGAGATGTTCGAGATCTTCCGCCAGACCGCAGGCAATGCCGAACATGGCGCGGGTGTGGTTGTATAAATAGCTGTATGAATAACGGTGCCACAAGAGAATGACAAAGGATTTCGCCCCATGATCACCCCTCAACAGACCAGTGCCCGCACGCTGGAGATTTGCAAACTGGCCCCGGTTATCCCGGTGCTGGTGATCGATGATATGGCCCTCGCCCGCCCCTTGGCAGAGGCGCTTGTTGCCGGTGGCTTGCCGGTGCTCGAGGTGACCCTGCGCACCGCCGCCGCATTGGATGTGATCAAGGAGATGTCCAAGGTGAAGGGCGGCGTGGTCGGCGCAGGCACGGTTCTGACAGAAGCTGACGTCAAAGCGGCGGTGGATGCCGGCGCGCAATTCGCCGTCTCGCCGGGGGCCACGGACAAGCTGCTGGCCGCCTGCGCCGAGGCCGGTCTGCCGATTCTGCCCGGTGCCGCCACCGCGACAGAGGCGATGGCGCTGCTGGAAAAGGGTTATACCACCGCGAAATTCTTTCCTGCCGAGGCCTCTGGCGGTGCCCCTGCGCTCAAGGCGATCGGTGGCCCCCTGCCCCAGATCAGCTTTTGCCCGACGGGGGGCGTTGGACCCAAGAATGTGGCCGACTACCTTGCTCTGTCCAATACGGTGTGTGTGGGGGGATCCTGGGTCGCACCGGGCGACAAGATGGCCGCAGGCGACTGGGCCGGGATCGAGGCGCTGGCAAAGGCCGCGTCGCAGCTACCAAGGTAACGGGTCGACCTAGTCGCCCACCCGAGCGCCGCGTCCGCCGCGGCGTTTGGCCTGTGCCGGGGCCTCTAACCCTTCGCGCAGCACCGCTGTCATCGGGTGATCCGGTGCGTCCCCGCCGTAGACCTGCAATAAAAACGCAATTGCAGCGCGCTGATCCGCCTCAGCGGGCAATTTGAGCGCCCAATCGAGGAAGATTGACCGGCATTCTGATCCGGTGATGCCCTCGATCCGATAGGATTCAAGGATCAACTGGCTTTTGTCTATCTCATCAAGCGTCATGGCGACCCCTTAGCGTTTATTACGCGATACTTTGGATGTTTCCTCACAGACAGAGGGATTTGACCAAGGCCACGCCCAAAAGCGACATAAAACCAAATTTCCTCGAAAACTCGGATCTTACGGCCCATCGCGCAACAAAACATCAATGGCCTCTGCCGCCTGCTCTGCCCGCGCCTTGATCTCTGCCCCAAGGGTTTCGACGTCTACAGCCCCGGTCTGGGCCAGCAAGAACGCCCGCCCGCCCTCGCCCACATCGTCAAAATTCAGCGCCACGCCCGTCAGTAGCTTTGAGGCCGCCTGCAGCGCCCAAAGCCGCTTGTAATCCATGACCAAGCGTTTGGTCAGATCCCCTGACAGCCAGCCCAGCTTTTGCCCGGCTGCCAATTGATTCAGCGTCCCATAGGACGGATGCCCCGCCAGCAGCGCCGCAGTCTGCGCCAATAATTCGATGTCCTGCAACCGCCCCGCGCCGCGCTTGGCCTCCCACATGGATGTGGCGGGCTTGGCCTCTGCCAGTCGGGCGCGCATGTCCTGCACATCACTCAGCACTTTGGCCACATCCTGCGCCTCGCTCAGCAGATCACAGCGAAAGTCCTCGACCTCTGCTGCCAGATCCATATCCCCCGCCACGGGGCGTGCGCGGGTCAGGGCCAGATGCTCCCATGTCCAGGCCTCTGTGCGCTGATAGGCGCGAAACGACTCCAGCGAGGTGGCCACCGGCCCTTGCCGCCCGGACGGACGCAGGCGCATATCGACCTCGTACAGCGTGCCCTCTGCGGTCTGGGCGGTCAGCGCCGTGATAAACGCCTGCGTCAGCCGTGCGTAATACATGCGCGCCGCCAAAGGGCGACGCCCTTCAGAGGTCTCGACCCCTGCGGCATCATAAATCACGATCACATCCAGATCGGAGGTGGCCGACAGTTGCTGCGCGCCAAGCGATCCCATCCCCAAAACCATCGCGCCGCGTCCCGGCGGGCAGCCGTGTTTGGCAGAAAATTGCGCAACCACATGGGGCCAGAGCGCGCCAAGCACGGTTTGCGCCAGATCCGCGTAATGCAGCCCCGCCTCGCGCAGGTCGATCAGGCCGCGCAGATGGTGCACGCCGATGCGGAAATGCCATTCCTTATGCCAGCGCCGGGCGGCGTCCAATTGGTGTTCATAATCGCTTTGGGCGGCCAGATGCGCCGCCAGCATCTCTTGCAGGGCCTCTGATCCCGGCCAAGGCGCGAAAAAGCTGCCGCCGATGACCGCATCAAAAACCTGCGCATTACGGCCCAGATAATGGGCCAGTGCGGGCGATGTAGCGGCGATATCCACGATCAGGTCAATCAGGGTCGGATTGGCCTGAAACATCGAAAACACCTGCACGCCCGCAGGCAGGCGCGACAGAAAGCGGTCGAATTGTTCCAGCGCCTCCAGCGGTTTGGCCGCGCGCGACAGCCGCGCCAAAAGGTCGGGTTTCA
>CALGTJ010000697.1 GCA_937901435.1 uncultured Rhodobacter sp.
AGCCCGGTCACACTTGCAGGCGCGCTGGCCCAAGGGTTGGCCGAAACGCTGGCGGGTCTCATGGTGGTCGACACGCTTGAGCCCGGCTATCCGTGCATTTTTGCGTTCATGCCGTTCATCTCAGATCTGCGCACGGGTGCCATGACCGGCGGTTCTGGCGAGGCCGCTGTTACCGCTGCTGCCGCAGCGCAACTTTTGCTGCATTTGGGCCTGCCCTCCACCGCCTCGGCGGGCATGACAGACGCCAAAACACCCGATGCACAGGCGGGCTATGAAAAAGGCTATACCGTTGCATTGGCCGCCCAGGCGGGCGCAGACATGATCAACCTGTCTGTAGGCATGCTGGGCTCTATCATGGCCGCCTCACCCGAGGCTTTGGTGATTGACGATGATATGTGCGGCGCGATCCTGCGATCCGTGCGCGGGGTCGAGATGACCGACACCGCGATTGATCTGGACCGGATCGAAGCCGTGGCCACCGGCGAAGGCCACTACCTCGGTGAGGCTCAGACACTGGATCTCATGAAGACCGAATACACCTACCCAAACCTTGGCAACCGCCAGAGTATTGCCGATTGGCAAGACGCCGGATCGCGCACGATTTGGGACGTGGCCGTTGACCGAACGGCTAAACTGCTGACCCGGCACCCCACCCATTTACCCAAGGATCGCGAGGCCGCCATTCGTGCTGCCTTTGATATCCGCCTGCCCGAAGGACCGTGAACCCATGAAAAGTACCAGCAAAGTTGTGGTTATCGGCGGCGGTGCCGTCGGCACCTCGATCCTCTATCATCTTGCGCTAGCGGGCGTCACCGACACACTGCTGTTAGAACGCGATGAGCTGACATCTGGCTCGACTTGGCACGCGGCGGGTAACATTCCGACCTATGCGACCTCGTGGTTGGGCATGCGCGCGGGCAACTACGGCTGGCAGGTCTACAAGGACCTTGCTGAAAAAGTCGATAGTGCAATCACCTATCGTCACACCTCGGCCTTCTGGCCCGCCCACACCCCCGAACGCATGGATCTGTTCCGCCATCTGTGCGGTGTGTCCGAGAGCGCCGGGTTCGATCTGCGGATGCTGAGCCCGTCTGAGATGGACGAGATGCACCCGTTCTGGCACCCTGACGAGACCGTTTTGGGCGGCATCCTCGACCCCTATGAAGGCGATATCGACCCCTCTCAATTGACGCAAGCCCTCGCCAAGGGCGCGCGGGATCTGGGCGCGCAGGTTGAGCGCTTTGCGCCCGTGTCCGCAATTAGGCGTTTGCCCTCGGGCGAGTGGGAGGTCACCTGCGCCAAGGGGAGGGTCAGGGCTGAAATCGTGATCAATGCCGGCGGGTTTTATGGCGCAAAGATCGCTGCGATGGCGCGGCTGAAGGCACCGGTGATTACGCTGGAGCACCAGTATCTTGTGACCGAACCGCTGAAAGCGCTGGAAGAGCACTCAGACCTGTTCCCGCTGGTGCGTGACCCTGACATCCGGTTCTACCTGCGCCGCGAACGCAATGCGTTTCTTGTCGGGTCTTACGCCCATGATGGCCGCCCGGCTTGGCAAAAGGACGGCCCGCCCGACGACTTTGCACACCAATTGTTCCCTGACAGCGTCGAAGACATCCTCGACGTTCTTGAGGCGACGATGACCCATGTGCCCCTGTTGGGCGAGGCTGGCGCGCAAAGGTTCGTCAACGGTCCTATCGCCTATGCTCCGGATGCCTTGCCGCTGGTTGGCCCCGCAGCAGGTGCGCCGAATTTCTATCATGCAACGGGTGTGCAGGTTGGCATCACGCATTCAGCGGCAATCGGTAAAGCCATGGCCGAATGGATCACCGAAGGGGAAACCGAGTGGGATCTTACGGCCTGGGACCCTCGCCGCTTTGGCGATTGGGCGACGCCGGACTATGCCCACGCCCGCGCCTCGCAGCATTACGACCTACAATATGCCATTCCCTATCCGCATCGAAACATGCAGCGCGGTCGCCCTGTGCAGCAAACACCCCTCTATGACACGCTGGTTGAACAAGGCGCGGTCATGGGACAGATCGCAGGCTGGGAACGGGCGTTTTGGTTCCAGACGGATGCAATCAAAGACAACGGCGACGCGGACCTGTCGTTCCATCACGAACCCTGGCAAGACGCCGTCGCACAGGAATGCCGCACTGTGGCCGACAGTGTCGGCGTCATGGACCATGGGGGCTTCACAAAATACGACCTGCGCGGCCCGGGGGCCAAGGCATTCCTGTCAAAGGTTGTTTGCGGCGGTATTCCCAAAGCGGGGCGGGTGCGGCTCAGCTACATGCTCACGCCCAAGGGGCGTATCCGGTCCGAGGCCACTGTCGCCCGTCTCGCCGAGGA
>CALGTJ010000698.1 GCA_937901435.1 uncultured Rhodobacter sp.
ATGATGCCGTCATGCCGCCGACCTGGCGCAGCCGAAGTCGTTGATCAGACGTTCCCTGAGTTAAAATTCATTGCGGCTGTTATATCAACGTCACTCCGGCGGTTTTCATCGCGGTCAAAGCGGCCTCAAGAGACTCGTCAAAGTCGATGGCCCGGCACAGTTCTTGCGTCACGGTGACGTTGAACCCAAGGCGAGCCGCATCCACGGCAGAGTAATTGACGCAGAAATCCAGCGCGAGGCCGACCAGTGTCACGTTCTTGACGCCCCGCGTGCGCAGATAGCCCTCTAGCCCGGTTGGCGTCTTGTGGTCATTCTCGAAAAACGCAGAGTAACTGTCGATCGCGGGATTATACCCTTTGCGGATGATCAGATCGGCGCGGTCTGTGGTCAATTCCGGGTGAAACTGCGCACCCGTAGATCCCTGAATGCAATGATCGGGCCAAAGCACCTGTGGGCCATAGGGCATGTCGATCAGGGTCATCGGGTCCTTGCCGTCATGCTGCGAGGCAAAAGAACTGTGACTGGCCGGGTGCCAATCCTGCGTCAGGATCACAGCGGGAAAGCTGTCCATCATCGCGTTGATGCCCTGAACGATCTTATCACCTTCGGGCACGGCCAAAGATCCGCCGGGGCAAAAGTCGTTTTGCACATCGATAATGATCAGGGCGTGATTGGCGGGGTGCATGTCGGGTCCTTTCGCAGTTTCCCAATGGTTACGAAGCGGTTTCCACCCGGTCAATGCCATTGAGGGTTGAGGGCAGGCGCGAAACACGATAGCTGCGCGCTCTTTCCGCGAAAGCATCAGGGATAGCGCGATGTCTGGCACTTTGGGTCTTGATTTTGGCACCTCTAACACGGCCGCGGGCGTGACGGTGAACGGCAAGCCGCATCTGATCGAGGTTGAGTCGGGGCGTGACACCCTGCCAACCTCGGTGTTTTTCGATGCGTTCGATCCTGTGATCCTGTTCGGCTCTGCCGCCAATGCCGCCCTGATCGAGGGGCGTGAGGGTCGGTTTATGCGGGCGCTCAAAAGTGTGCCTGGCACGTCCCTGATGCGAGAGGTCCGTTGGGTCGGTCATGCGCGCAAAAGCCTGATAGAGGTGATCGCCAGCTTTCTGATGCAGGTGAAAACGCAGGCAGAGGTGGCGACGGGTCAGGTGTTTGACACCGCTTTGTCTGGCCGTCCCGTGCATTTCCATTCTACCGATAGTGCGCGCGATGCGCAGGCTTTGGTCGATCTGCGCGACTGTTATCTTGCCGCGGGGTTCAGGGATGTGCGGTTCATGTTCGAACCAGAGGCCGCCGCGCTGGGCTATGGCGGGCTGGCGCAGGGCACGACTGGGCTGATCGTGGATATCGGCGGTGGGACGTCGGATTTTACGGTGTTTCGTGGGGGGGATGATGGAATTCAGATCCTTGCCAGTCACGGTGTGCGCATCGGCGGCACAGATTTCGACAAGGCGCTGAACCTGCGCCATGTGATGCCGCTATTGGGGCAGGGCACGCATATTCGTCATGTGTTCGGCTCTGACACCCACGTTGCGCCGAACTCTATTTTTCAGGACCTCGCGACTTGGGAAAAGATCCCCTTTCTTTATAATGCCGCGACCCGGCGAGACGTGGACGAGATGCTGAAACTGGCGGTTGAGCCGGATAAATTCAGCCGTCTTGCCGAGGTGTTAGAGCATGAATTGGGCCATGACCTTGCCTTTGCGGTCGAGGCGGCAAAGATCGCGGTGAATTCCGGGGCTGACGCGGATATCGTCCTGAAGGTGGTGCAAAAGGGCCTGACCGCCGCGCTGACACAGGTGGACTTGTGGACGGGATTGCACGATCAAGCTGCGCGGATCGGCGAGGTGGCAAAGGTGACCTTGGACATGGCCGATGTACCTGCCAAAGACATTGGGTCCGTCATTCTTGTCGGTGGCTCCAGCCTGATGCGCGTGGTCGAAAGCGTGTTGCGCGGGCTTTGCCCCGAGGCAACGGTGGAACGCGGTGACGCCTTTACCGCTATTGCAGACGGGCTTGCCCTTGCGGCGGCGCGGCCCTTTGACAGTCATCCGGTCTAAGCGACGAAGGGCTCTGTTCTTGGTGTCAGGGTCTGGGGTAGCGTTACGGGTATGACAGAGACTTGCAGATCGGTCCTTTTGTTGGGGGCTACGGGCACCATCGGACGTGCGACGGCAAAGGCCCTGATTGCGGCCGGGCATAAGGTCGTAGCGCCCGTACGCGCAAAATCGGACCTGCCATTTGCGGAAATCTGCGACATGACCCAACCTGCCTTCGAGGTCCTGATGGCGGATTACGCCACGGATGCCGTGATCTCTTGTATCGCGTCGCGTAGTGGGACACCCCAAGACGCGCGCGCCATTGACCGCGACCTGAACCGCGCCGCCTTGCGGGCTGCGGTGAATGTGGGGGTCGAACAGTTCATTCTGCTCTCTGCGATCTGCGTACAAAAGCCGAAACTCGCCTTTCAACACGCTAAACTCGCCTTTGAGGCCGACTTGCAGGCCGCCCCGATCAATTGGTCCATCGTGCGCCCGACCGCCTATTTCAAATCGTTGTCGGGCCAAGTGAATCGTCTGCGCGCGGGTAAGCCGTTCCTGCTGTTTGGGGATGGCGAGCTGACGGCCTGCAAGCCGATCAGTGACGCGGATCTTGGTCGGTATCTGACGCTTTGCCTTGGTGAGCCTGAGATGCAAAACCGGATCCTGCCGATCGGTGGTCCCGGCCCTGCCATCACGCCGCGCGCGCAGGGAGAGATGTTGTTTACCGCTCTGGGTTTGCCGCCGCGCTATAAACATGTGCCTGTTGCGCTGATGTCGGGGATTATTGCTGTGCTGTCTGGTTTGGGCGCTGTCTTGCCGCGTCTGCGTGAAAAGGCAGAACTGGCACGTATTGGTCGCTATTACGCGACGGAATCGATGTTGGTGTGGGACGAGACGCACGGGCGATATGATGCCGAGGCCACGCCGGAATTCGGCACTGAAACTTTGGCTGACCACTACAAGCGGCTTGTAACTGAGGATATGGCGGACGAGCGCGGTGCGCATGCGGTGTTTTAGGCTTGGTTGAAAACCCCTGCTAAATCGTGGATGACAGAGTCCTTCGAGCTTTGACTCTGCCATCTGGAATTCAGCCTCATGTTTACCGTTGCCGCCCTCTACCATTTCACCCGCTTTCCCGATCCTGCTGCCCTCAAGCCGGGGCTGGTCGACCTATGCACTGCGCAGGGCGTTCGCGGGTCGCTGTTGCTGGCGAAAGAGGGGATCAACGGCACAATCGCCGGACCACGTGCCGGGATTGATTTGGTGCTGGCGCATATTCGCGCCTTACCGGGATGCGCCGCGTTTGAGTGGAAAGAAAGTGCCGCGACAGAGATGCCGTTCAGGCGGATGAAAGTGCGGCTGAAGAAAGAGATCGTGACGATGGGCCAGCCCGACGTCGATCCGACGGCCAGCGTTGGCCATTATGTCGAGGCGGCCGAGTGGAACGAACTGATCAGTGCGCCGGATGTGGCGGTGATCGACACGCGCAATGACTATGAGGTGGTGATTGGAACGTTCGAGGGGGCGATTGACCCGCAAACCAAGAGTTTTGGCGAGTTTCCCGCGTGGTGGGAGGCAAACAAGCACCGCTTTCACAACAAACGCGTGGCGATGTTCTGTACCGGGGGCATCCGCTGTGAGAAATCGACGAATTATCTGCTGGGGCAGGGCGTTCAAGAGGTGTTTCACCTCAAGGGTGGTATCCTGAAATACCTCGAAGAAGTGCCGCAGCCGGAAAGCCGTTGGAACGGCGAATGTTATGTTTTTGACGGACGTGTCAGCGTCGGACAAGGGCTTGTCGAAGGGGATTATACCCTATGCCACGCCTGCGGGCGGCCCGTGTCATCTGAGGATCGCAGATCGACCATCTACGAAGAGGGCGTGCAATGCCCTGCGTGTGAAGGCGAATATGACGCGACGGATCGCGCGCGTTTTCGCGAGCGGCAAAAACAGATTGAACTGACCAAAGGGCGCTGATTCTCGGTCTGCTTGATCTGGGGATTCGGCATTTTTTCGCGTTCGACAGGGGCCTACTTTCAGGGCTGATTGCCCGTTTTCGGGTGTTATCCAAAGACATTTCAATGCGGGCCTCATGCCTGATCTGCGCATCAAGAGGATGGTGAGTCGGGACAGTGATTTTTGGCGCAACGCAGGCTTTGCCAAGCTAAAATACCCGTAAACTTATGAATTTATTAAAGATTTACGTGGCCCTTCCGGGGGAAATTCTGGCAGTTTTTCCCGTGTCATCCAATAACATCCGTTGGGTCACCGCATAACTTTTGCCTGTCATTGTTTGTCACAGCCCAGTCGGCCCAGTTTGAGGTCATCGGCACCACAGCCAAACACGAAACAGGCTGCCGACGAACCCGAAACACATAACGACCCAAACACACACCGGAGAAAATAAAATGTCTTTCACAACATCTTTCAAGAAAATCACCCTTTCCGCAGTCATCGCATCTTCTCTTCTGGCCGTTCCTGCCCTTGCTGGCGGCAATAGCGTCAACGTTGTTCAGGACGGTTGGATGAATGGCATCGGCGGCGGTCAGGCTGGCAGCTTTAACCATATGGAACTGCACCAGTTTGGTGGTGGCAACACTATCTTTTCGACACAGGACGGCAATCATAACGAGACTGTGGTCGGTCAGGGCGGTTGGAACAACAACGTCAATTCTTCGCAATTCGGTGGTGGCAACCTGAACGCTGTCGCTCAGATGGGTAACAACAATGACGTCGACATGACGACGACTGGTTTTGGCAACTCAAACGCAGTGATTCAGCTTGGTGATGACAACTCTGCCAGCACGTCTGTGAATGGTGTCGGTAACAGCTCGCTGATCGTTCAGTACTGATTGATTGGCACCCAAAGTGTCGGACGGCGCCCTCCCGGTCGTCCGACACCACCCCCCTTTATTCCGCCGCATATAGGAGACATTCCATGACCACTTACATTCGCAACCTCATCCTGCCCGCGGCCGCACTTACCATCGCCGTCTTTGGACTGGCCGCAGGGACAAGCGCATCATCTTCTGACGACAAGACCATTGATCTGCCCATTGCCTGTGGCGTGAGTGTCACCAAGACCGGCTACGGCAACACCTATGAAGGTGTCGTGCAGGCCAGTGAAGCTGTCAGCGGCAGCTATGAATTCCGCATCATCAAAACTGGCGGCGGAGGGAGCGCAACGATCAACCAATCCGGCGACTTCAACATTGCCGCTGGTGACGAGGCGACCCTTGGTCAAGCCAGCTTTGGCGGGCCTGCCATGGTGGACGCCCAACTGGTTCTGCATTGGAACGGCATGAAGCTGCTGTGCAAGACCCCAACTGATATTTGATCCCTCAGTGCCCCGTGCACGATATATAAACGAAAGGTTAATCCCATGATCCGCACTGTTAAAAGCACCCTGATTGCCGTCACTCTTGCTGCAAGCACCACTCTGGCCGCCCCGGCTATTGCAGGTGGGTCGTTCAGCTTTGAAGTGAGCGCCAAGAACGCCGATGAAGCCCGTGCGATCCGCAATGGTCTGGCCTTGTACCAAGTTGTAAATGACATCCAAACGAACGGCCATATCACCCAGAACGGCATCAACAACATCGCCGCAATGGCGCAGGGTGGGCATGGTCACACGGGTGTCATCCATCAGGACGGCAACGGTCACAACGCATCGCTGCAACAGTCTGGCAATAGCAACGCCTACGGTATTTTCCAGTTTGGTGAGAACGCCAACGGCCATGTGCAACAGAATGGCAACGGTCAGGCCGGGGTACTGTTTCAGGTCGGTTTCTAACGAAGTCCCCCACAGAAGATCGTTTTGACTCCATCGTCTTCTCCCCTTCGATCTTCTGATACTCCCCGCCGGGTCATCCCCTCCCGGCGGGCTTTTTTTCGTTTATGACGGCATGAAAAAACCGTCGCCCAAGGGAACGACGGTTTCTAACAGTCTTTGTGTGCGTCTCTAAAAGTCGAGGTTCGCCACGTTCAGCGCGTTGGACTGGATGAACTCGCGCCGCGGTTCGACCACGTCGCCCATCAGTTTGGTAAAGATGTCGTCGGCCTCGGCCAGATCCTCTACCTTGACCTGCAACAGAGTGCGCGCCTCTGGGTCCAGCGTGGTTTCCCAGAGCTGGCCGGGGTTCATTTCGCCCAGACCCTTGTAGCGTTGCAGGGACAGGCCTTTTTCCCCCTCTGTCATCACTGCCTTCATCAGATCAGATGGCCCGTTGATGATCGTCTCGCGGTCTTTCCGGTTCAGCATCGCGGTGGTGGTATAGACATCGCGTGACTCTTCGCTGACCTGACTGAGACGTCGTGCCTCGCCAGAGCGCAGGATCGCGCCGTCCAGCGTACGGATTTCCTCGACCCCGCGCAGGATACGGGCAAGCCGGATGCCGTGATCTTGGGTGATGCGCCCCGTCCAGCCGCGCTCGTATTCCTCGGCTACCTGATCCAACCGCTTGGCAACGGCGTCGGCCACTTCTTGCAGGTTGGCGTCGGCTTTGCCTTGATCAAAAGCCCCGGCGATGGCCGCTTGTTCAAGGATGCCGCGCGGATAGTGGGTTGGAAAAGCGTCCAGAACACGACGGAACGACCGCGCGCCCTCGACCACACGGGCAAGATCGGCCCCTGCCAGTTCTTCACCTGTGCCAAGCCGAAGGATCGTCCCCTCGACACCCATTTGGACCAGATAATCCTCAAGCGCGGTCTGATCCTTGAGGTAGACCTCTGACTTGCCACGCGCGACCTTATAGAGCGGGGGTTGCGCAATATAGAGGTAGCCCCCTTCGATCAGTTCCGGCATCTGACGGAAGAAGAAGGTCAGCAAAAGCGTGCGAATATGCGCGCCGTCCACGTCGGCGTCAGTCATGATGATGATCTTGTGGTAGCGCAGCTTGTCGATGTTGAACTCGTCGCGTCCAATACCCGTGCCCAGCGCGGTGATCAGCGTGCCGATCTCTTGAGAACCCAGCATCCGGTCAAAGCGCGCCCGTTCCACGTTCAGGATCTTACCGCGCAGCGGCAGAACCGCTTGATTGTTACGCGACCGACCCTGTTTCGCAGAACCACCCGCAGAGTCGCCCTCGACGAGGAAGATTTCGCGCTTTTCCGGGTTCTTTTCCTGACAATCAGCCAGCTTGCCGGGCAGAGACGCGATATCCAGCGCAGATTTCTTGCGCGTCATCTCTCGGGCCTTGCGCGCGGCCTCGCGGGCGACGGCGGCCTCCATGATTTTGGTCATGATCTGCTTGGCGGGAACGGGGTTTTCCTCGAACCACTCGGCTAGCTTTTCGTTCATCAGGCCTTCGACGGCGGGGCGGACCTCTGAACTGACCAGCTTGTCCTTGGTCTGGCTCGAAAACTTGGGATCGGGCACCTTGACGGACAGAACGCAGGTCAGACCCTCGCGGGCGTCATCGCCGGTGAAGTTTATCTTTTCCTTCTTCGCCATACCGCTGGCCCCGGCGTAAAGGTTCAGCGACCGCGTCAGCGCGCCCCGGAAGCCAGCCAGATGCGTGCCGCCATCCCGTTGCGGGATGTTGTTGGTGAAGGGCAGGACCATTTCGTTATAGCTGTCGTTCCACCACATCGCCACTTCGACGATGATGTCGTCACGCTCGCCAATGATAAAAATTGGTTCTTCGATCAGAGGCGTTTTGGATCGATCAAGGTAGCGCACGAATTCCTTGACGCCGCCCTCGTAGAACAGTTCTGATCGCAGGGGTTCTGCGGGGCGTTCATCCTCTAGAATGATCCGCACGCCGGAATTGAGAAAGGCGAGCTCGCGCAGGCGGTTTTCCAGCGTCTTGAACACGAAATCCCGGTTAGAGAAGGTATCAGTCGAGGCCATGAACCGAACCTCGGTCCCTTTACGCCCATTGGCGTCACCGACCACGGCCAGCGAGCGCGCGGTAAAGCCACCTTCGAAACGCGCGGTGTGTTCCTTGCCGTCGCGCCAGATCCGCAGTTCCAGCCAGTCGGACAGGGCGTTGACAACCGACACACCCACGCCATGCAGACCGCCAGAGACCTTGTAGGAGTTGCTGTCGAACTTACCCCCGGCGTGAAGCTGGGTCATGATGACCTCTGCCGCAGAGACGCCCTCTTCTTCGTGGATACCGACCGGAATACCGCGCCCGTTATCACTGACCGAGACACTGCCATCGGCGTGGATCTTGACGTTCACCGCATCGGCGTGACCGGCCAAAGCCTCGTCGATGCCGTTGTCGACAACTTCATACACCATATGGTGCAGACCAGAGCCGTCGTCGGTGTCACCGATATACATACCGGGACGTTTGCGAACTGCCTCTAAGCCTTTGAGAACTTTAATAGAATCGGCGCCGTATTCTTCGGGTTGCCGGTCTGCTTCGGCCATGGGGGATTTCCTTGGTATTTTCGTTCATTTTATAGACGAAAAAGGGCGCGGTGTCACGCGTTTGGCACAAGATTTAGTATGATTCGCAGGTTGATTGACGATCAGGTAAATGGGATCACAAGACCCACAAATATCAGCAAAATTCCGGCGGTGAGATTGGTGCGTTTCAGCGCCTTGGGCGAGGTCAATAGACGCCGCGCGCGGTCGACAAAGAGGGCAAAACCGAGGTTGCCGATCAGTGGGACGATCATCGAAAGTGTGCCAATGGCGAGGATATCCAGCCCCGTGAATTGCGTGAGGTCAAAAAAGCCGGGCAGGACGCCCATGTAGAACAGGATCGCCTTGGGATTGGACAAGATCACCGCTAGCCCCGCCGCAAACCCGGCCCACATGCCGGGACGGGTCAGCTTGCCTCCTGATCCGAATTGGTTTCCCGCATTGCGCAGGATCATTGCGCCCATGAACAGGAACATGCCCGTCGCGACCCATTTCAGCACCAGCATGAAACCGGTGAAGACAGAGACAAGCCACGCAACGCCAAGCACCGCGATCAGCGACCAGAACACGTCTCCGACTGCGACGCCCAGCGCCAGCGGCCACGCGGCGTTGAACCCGCCGTTCAGCGTGCGTGCAATCGTCGCCACCCAGACGGGACCGGGTGTCAGGAACAGCACAAACAGCGCGCCTGCATAAAGCGCGAGGTCAAAGGGAGAGATTGTCATCCGGGGCTCTCTGGTCTATCCGCCGCTGGATTTCTTGCCCGATGAACTGCGCGCCTCTTTGGACAATTCAGCCTGAGCGATCTCGCCGCCCACACCGTCATACCAGCGCACCAAAAGCGCATCTCCCCGGCGAGACAGGGTCATGCCCAGACCATCAATGCATTGATCTTTGCCGTAGGTCAGCCATTCTGTGCCTTTGATCCCGGCGTCCGTGGTGTGAAAGACCCAAACCCCGCCGCAGGTCAAACCGGGATAATCCACGCGCGCGCCGCCCGGAACGATATCGACGACCATGTCCCAGGACTCGCTGCCCTGTACGCCGAGGCCCGTCCAATTGCCCAAGGCATTGCTGTCTTGCGCCAAGGCGGGACTGGTAAAGGCGAGTGCCAGAATAAGAATAGATGGTTTCATAGTCATTTCCTTGTGTCCGCCCTGTCAGATGGTGACGTCGATACGCGATAGGCCTTCGTGATCCGAAACATGAACGTATTGCGACCGAGCACCGAGGTCGTCGAACAATTCCACCCCAGTGCCGGTCATCCACGCCTGAGCCTTGAGCGCGCAGATCTCGTCATAAAGAGCGGCACGGCGGGCGGCGTCAAGATGGGCTGCGACCTCGTCGAGCAAAAGGATGGGCGGGGCACCAAAATCCTGTGCAAGGGCACGGGCATTCGAGAGGATCAGCGAGATCAACAGGGCCTTTTGTTCGCCGGTCGAGCATTGCTTGGCTTCTATGCCCTTGGCGGTATAGATCGCCTCTATATCCGCGCGGTGAGGGCCGCTTAGGGTGCGCCCGGCGTAGAGGTCTTGCTGACGCCCGGCGGCGAAAGTGGCGCGCAGGGCGTCCTCGTCGTCGGGGGTGTCACAGGCGGGATCGGGATGGATCTGGGTCATCTGCGCCGCCGGAAAAGCGGTTTGTGATTGCTCTTGGGCCTGCGCGATAAGCGTCAGCGCATTGGCACGACTGCGATGGATCGCAGCACCGGATTTGGCCATCTGCGCCTCTAGCGCCACATACCAATGGGCGTCGCGCACTTGATCTTTTAGCAGACGATTACGTTCGCGCATGGCTTTTTCATAGGCCAGCGTGTTTTCCGCGTGGCCAGGATCAAAGCTAAGCGTGATGCGATCCAGAAAGCGGCGGCGTCCATCGGCCCCTTCGATCCAGAGGCGATCCATAGAGGGCACCAGCCAGACCATACGCGCCACACGGCCAAGGGCGGTCTGCGTGGTCGTCTTGTCGTCAATTGTCACCTGCCGCGCGCCACCGGGTTCGGCCCAGGTGGCAAGCTCGTGGGTATTATGCATGCTTTCCAATAGGCCGGTCAGTTTCCAACCCAGCTTTTCGGGTTGGCGGGCCATCTCATCCGCCGCCGCACGGCGCAGACCGCGACCGGGGGAAAACAGCGACACGGCCTCCAGGATATTGGTCTTGCCCGCCCCGTTGGGACCGTAGATCGCAATCGGACGTCCATCCAAGGAAAGCCGCGCCGTTCTGTGGGAACGGAAATGGGAAAGAGTCAGCTCTGTCAGGGCAAGCCTGGGCATAGCTCCCTCTTCATTTGTTGGAATAGGACCCAGGTCGCCCCGTTACACGCGCATCGGCATGACGACATAGACCGCGCTGGTGTCATTGCCTTCGCGCATCAGGGTCGGATCACCGGAGGAGTTGAAAAGGAACACGGCGTTCTCGCGGTCGACCTGACTGGCGATTTCCAGCAGATATTTCGCGTTAAAGCCAATTTCAAGGTGCCCGTCTCCGTAGGCGACCACCAGTTCTTCTTCGGCGTTGCCGCTATCGGGAGCATTCACCGACAGGATCAGACGGTCTTCGTCCAGTTGCAACTTGACCGCGCGAGAGCGCTCGGAACTGACAGTGGCGACGCGGTCCACAGCTTTGGCGAATTCTGCGGCGTCCACCTCCATCTTGCGGGTGTTGCCCGTGGGAATGACGCGGGTGTAATCGGGAAAGGTGCCGTCGATGACCTTGGAGGTCAGCGTTATCTCTGGCGTGGCAAAGCGCACCTTTGTTTCACTGACCGACACGGCAATGATCACATCGTCATCGTCCAGCAGCTTGCGCATCTCGCCCACGGTCTTGCGCGGCACGATCACACCGGGCATGTCCTCTGCCCCAGTGGGCAGGTCGGCATCGATGCGGGCAAGACGGTGACCATCGGTGGCGACACAGCGCAGAACCTTGCCGCCGTCCGCATCAGAGACATGCATATAGACGCCGTTCAGATAATACCGGGTCTCTTCGGTCGAGATGGCGAATTTGGATTTGTCGAACAGGCGGCGCAGCACGGGGGCGGGGGCCGAGAAGTTCGAGTGATATTCTGACGTGGCCATGACCGGAAAGTCTTCCTTGGGCAGGGTTGCCAAGGAAAAGTTCGACCGACCAGCCTCGATCACCAAACGACCGCTGGACCCATCATCGGTCAGTTGCACAAGCGCGCCATCGGCCAGCTTGCGCACGATCTCGTTCAGGGTCACGGCATTAACCGTGGTTGCCCCGGCACGTTCCACCTTGGCGGCGACCTTGTCGACCACCTCGATATCAAGGTCGGTCGCGCGGAAACTGACCGTGTTGCCCTCGGCCTCGATCAGCACGTTTGCCAGGATCGGGATCGTATTGCGGCGCTCAACCACGGACTGCGCCTGACCGACGGCCTTGAGTAGCGTTGCGCGTTCTATACTGATCTTCATGCCCTAGACCTCTTCAAGACACCGGGCGTGAAACCTACTGGTTTTCACCCCGGGGACAAGTGCTTTATGGACTGAACGCGTTAAAGGTCAAGGCGTCAAGAGAATGGGCTACGCTTCGAGGGCGCGGCGCAACAGTTCGAGGTCATCTGCGATCTGGCTGTCGTGCACTCGCAACTCTTCGATGCGACGTACGCCGTGCATGACGGTGGTGTGGTCACGGTTGCCAAAACGACGGCCAATGTCGGGCAGGCTGCGTGTTGTCATGTGTTTTGCCAGATACATCGCGACCTGGCGCGGGCGGGCAATGGTGCGCACGCGGCGCGGCCCGATCAGATCGGACAGGCGGATGTTGTAATGTTCGGACACCTTGCGCTGGATCTCTTCGATGGTGACCTTGCGATCGGCCTCGCGCAGAATATCGGCCAGACAGTCTTGGGTCAGATCCAGCGTGATCTCTTTGCCCACCAAAGAGGCAAAGGCAAACAGACGCATCAGCGCGCCTTCGAGAACGCGGACGTTGTTGGAAATGCGATGGGCAAGGAATTCCAGCACACCTTTGGTGATGTCCAGATTACCGTATTGCGCGCGGTGCAGTTCGACCTTTTGCTGCAAGATCCCAAGGCGCAACTCGTAGTCAGTGGGATGCAGATCGACGACCAGACCGGATTGCAGGCGCGATTTGATCCGCTCTTCGAGTTGCTTGATCTCGCCCGGCGCGCGGTCGGCGGAAATGATGATCTGTTTGTTCTGATCCACCAGCGCGTTGAAGGTGTGAAAGAACTCTTCCTGCGTGCTGTCCTTGCCGGCGATGAATTGAACGTCATCGACAATCAAGATATCGACGGAACGGAAGATGTGTTTGAAATCCATCATCTGACGCTCGCGCAGCGCCTGAATAAAGCGATACATGAACTGCTCTGCCGACAGGTAAACAACGCGTAGTTCGGGTTTTTGGGTCCGTAGTTCGTGGGCGATGGCGTGCATCAGATGGGTTTTACCCAGACCGACGCCCCCATAGAGAAACAAGGGGTTGAACCCGACATCACCGCCTTCGGCAACCCGCCGTGCGGCGGCATGGGCCAGTTCATTGGGCTTTCCCACAACGAAGCGATCAAACGTAAAACGCGGATCAAGCGGGGCGCCGGGAAGCTCTTGCTCGTCTGCTTTGGATGATGCGATCGCCGGGGACGACAGCGCAGTCAGCGTAGAGGAAGCAACGCTCGTGGGTTGGGCAGGGACGGGTTTGGCGATTTCGGCGACCGAGAATCCCACGCGGTTCACCTTGCAGCCCGCTTTTTTCAGCGCATGCAGGATGTTGTCGCTAAAGTGGCGTTCCACCCATTGTCCCATAAAGTTTGTCGGAACCAGAAATGTTGCACTGCCGTCTTCGAGATGCCCAAATTCCAAGGGTTCGATCCAATTGGTAAAGTTGGCTTTTCCCACCGTATCAACCAGTTCACTACGCGATCGTTCCCAGGCTTCATTATCCATATTATTTTTGACCCGCACTTTTTCTTTATCCCCGGGATCTGCACGCAGACCCACATCCGTCCAGTTGCCTGGAACACCCAGTTTCGAACGAGTCAACGTGATGACGAGCCATTCGATGTTTGCCCGGTCAACGCCAGTCAAACCTCAAAAAGCTCGCCATAGAGTCAAAGAATTAAGTCGAAACCCGCGCGACTGTCCCCAGACACACAAAGCCTCATACATCCCCAACCCAGGCATTTTTCGGGACATCACCAAAGACACAGGATTGCCCACGCAGGGCGTGGACATGTGTCGTGGCAGCTATGGACCATCAAACAGGAGGCAGCCCTGCTAATGATCCTGACGGGAAAAGGGATTTGATCGGCCCAAGAGGACCTTTCGCAGGATCGGGGATTTAATTCCCCATATTCGGCATCATCCCGATTTCCCGAATGTCCCCCAAATGGACCTCGTGAACCGCAAGGCTAAGCTAGCAGGGGTTTCGCGGACTCTGCAACACGCATTGAGGACTTGACGACGGCTTTGCCAAATCGAATCTGATAAGCCGTTGATCGGTGTGCAATACGCGCTCAAAAAAGCACAGGTCCAAATTAAAAAGCGCACCCGAAGGCGCGCTTTAATCTGTTAACGATCTGAGTCGTTTAGCTGACCGCTTTGACCCGCGAGTTCAGGCGAGAGATCTTACGAGCGACGGTATTCTTGTGCATGACGCCCTTTGTGACACCGCGCATCAGCTCTGGCTGAGCGGCGCGCAGAGCGGCCACAGCGGCGTTTTTGTCACCAGAGGCAATCGCCTCTTCGACTTTGCGCAGGTAGGTGCGGATGCGCGAACGGCGGGCTTTGTTTACTGCAAAACGGGCTTCGTTCTGACGTGCGCGTTTTTTGGACTGGGGCGTATTTGCCATGGATCAGGTTTCCCATTCTTCGGATATGTTACAACAGTTCGCAAAACGACACCCGACCGGGTTCACTACCGGACCAATCCTGCCAAGCGGGCATCACGCGCACATAACGCCGTGCTATAGGGAAGATTCTTTGCAAAGGGAATACGAAAAGACCCCGGCGCGGGTGCGTCCGGGGTCTTTATTTGATGGTGCTAGGCGGCAGGGCCTATTTATCGCGAAATTGCGGCTCGCGCTTGTCCAGAAAGGCGGCCATGCCCTCTTTCTGATCCTCGGTGGCAAACAGCCCGTGAAACAGCCGCCGCTCGTACAGCAGGCCCTCGGCCAACGTCGTTTCGTAAGACCGGTTCACCGCCTCTTTGATCGCCAGCACCGAGATCGAGGATTTTTCAGCGATCTTATTGGCGGCGGCCAGCGCCTCTTCGATCAGTTTCTTGGGCGGCACGACGCGGCTGACAAGACCAGAGCGTTCGGCCTCTTCCGCGTCCATGAACCGACCTGTCAGGTTCATATCCATCGCCTTGGCCTTGCCGACAAAGCGGGTCAGCCGCTGCGACCCGCCCATGCCGGCCATAACGCCAAGGTTCACCTCTGGCTGGCCAAATTTGGCGGTGTCAGAGCAGATGATGAAATCGCACATCATCGCCAATTCGCACCCCCCGCCCAGCGCATAGCCGGACACGGCGGCGATGATCGGCTTGCGGCAGGATGTGATCGCGGCCGATTCTGGCCCGAACATGTCTGCGTTGAAAACCTCGACATAGGTCTTCTCTGACATCTCCTGAATATCGGCCCCGGCGGCGAATGCCTTTTCCGAGCCTGTCAGGACAATAACACGTACCTTCTCGTTCCCTTCGGCCTCACGCAGCGCCTCGCCAAGTTCTCCGAGCAGTTCAGAGTTCAAAGCGTTCAGCGCATCAGGCCGATTGAGTTTGATGAGAGTGACGTGGTCTTCGACTTCGACGATTAGCGTCTTGAAGGCCATGGATCTTGCCTATGATTGTTCCCCGTCCGATCAAGTGCATATCACCGAAACGCGTCGGATCAAGCTATCTTTGGCATTGCGGACAAAAGAAGGATGAGCGTCCGGACTGAACGATTCGGGTCACTTCTCCGGTGCAATCCGGTGTTCTGCATGGCTGTCCCTCGCGGTCGTAAACGTCAAAGCTATGCTGAAAATATCCAAGCTCTCCATCGGCTTGGCGGTAATCTTTCAACGATGACCCTCCTGCCTTTATGGCATCTTCAAGCACTGTTCTGATGATCGGAACAAGCGTGCGAATCCGGCTGGCAGAAATCTTGCCCGCTTTGCGCTTTGGCGAAATCTGTGCCCGAAAAAGCGCCTCACAAACGTAAATATTGCCCAATCCAGAAACGATCCGTTGATCCAGCAGGGCGGATTTGATCGGCGTATTGCGGGATTTGAGTCGTTCGACGAGGTAATCCTCGTGAAATTCATTGCCCAGCGGCTCTGGCCCCAGCTTTTCCAGTAACCAATGCTGATCGGCTGTGGCGGTTGGCGTCAGATCCATTGCGCCAAAGCGGCGGGCGTCGTTAAAGGTGATGCGCGCGCCGTTGGCCATGTGAAAGACCACGTGATCGTGCTTTTCCGGGGCGGGGTGGTCGTGATGAAACTGCCCCAACGGATCGCCAGAGATCAGCATCCGCCCGGACATGCCGAGGTGGATGACAAGCGTCTCGCCGGAACTGAGATCAGCAAGGATGTATTTCGACCGACGCCGCAGGGCGGTCACTGTCTTGCCCGTCAAGCGCGCCGCCATGTCCTTGGGAAAGGGCCAGCGCAGATCGGCGCGGTTCACGTCGGCCTTGGCGATCACCTGCCCCTCCATCGTGGGCAACAGCCCGCGACGAACCGTCTCGACTTCGGGTAATTCGGGCAAAAGGCGGCCTCCGTGACAGTGCTGCCGATTGTAACGGCCTGTAAGCACCCTATAAGAAGGGTAAGTTTTTCAAGCACGGCAAGGGCAGATGACCGATACCGAAAAGAAAACCACGCATTTTGGCGCGCAGACGATCCCCGAGGACGAAAAAGCCGGGCGTGTGCATGGGGTGTTCACCAATGTGGCGTCAAAATACGACGTGATGAACGATGTTATGTCGGGCGGGATTCATCGTCTTTGGAAAGACGCGATGATGGATTGGCTTGCGCCGCGTCCCGGTCAACGCCTGTTGGATGTGGCGGGGGGCACGGGCGATGTGGCGTTTCGGTTTCTGAAACGTGCGCCGGGGGCCAGTACTGTGGTCTGTGACATGACTGAATCCATGCTGATCTCTGGCCAGCAGCGCGCCGACGCAGAAAAACTGGCCGATAAGCTGGAATGGGTCGTTGGCGATGCGATGGCCTTGCCGTTCGAGGATTCGTCTTTTGATGTCTATACCATCAGTTTTGGCATCCGGAACGTGACCCGCCCCCAAGAGGCGTTGAACGAGGCGTTTCGCGTGCTGCGCCCCGGCGGCCGTCTGATGGTGCTGGAGTTTTCGCAGCTTCCCAATCCGGGGATGCAATGGGCCTATGACCGCTATTCCTACAACGTGATTCCCGTGATGGGACAGATCATCGCCGGGGATCGGGACAGCTATCAGTATCTGGTCGAATCGATCCGCCAGTTTCCCGATCAAGAGACCTTTCTTTCCATGGTGCGGGAGGCCGGGTTCGAGCAGGCGAAATATCGCAATCTGACCATGGGCGTTGCCGCCCTTCATTCTGGTTGGAAGCTGTAATTTGCGTGGACCTCACAATATCTGGCGGCTGGTTCGCACCGGCGCGACTTTGGAACGCACCGGAGCGATGCGGGTCGTGCTGGACGCGTTCAACGCGCCACCGTCATTG
Organism: uncultured Rhodobacter sp.; assembly: GCA_937901435.1. Next base: position 17,103 of record CALGTJ010000698.1, read on the forward strand.
CGTATCGCTGCCCGTATTCTGGGCTGGCCCTTTGCATGGCTTGGCCTCAAGGGCGATCCGAAACTACCCCCCGCGCCACGTGCCCTGACGGCGCTGGGCCCGGCCTATATCAAATTCGGTCAGATCCTGTCGACCCGCCCGGATATGGTGGGCGACGAGATGGCGATGCAGATGCGGTTCTTGCAAGACAAACTGCCGCCGTTTTCGATCGAAGAGGCAAAGGAGACGATCGAGCTTGAGTTGGGCAAGCCTGTCGATGTTTTGTTCAGCGAATTCTCTGAACCGGTCGCCGCGGCCTCTATCGCGCAGGTCCATCACGCGCGGATCCGCGAAAACGGGCGCGACGTGGCCGTCAAAGTCTTGCGCCCCGGCATTGAAAAAGCCTTTCGTAAGGACATAGACGCGTTTTATTTTGCGGCTGGCCTGATCGAACTTTTGTCACCCTCTTCTCGCCGCTTGCGCCCGAGTGCTGTGATTGAACATTTCGAAGGCGTTGTTGCCGGAGAGCTTGACCTGCGGATGGAAACCTCTTCCGCCGCAGAATTCGCCGCCAATACTGAGAAAGACGAAGGTTTTCAGGTGCCCAAGGTCGAGTGGTTCCTGTCGGGTCGTCGTGCCATGACACTGGGCTGGGCCGAAGGCGTGCCCGCCAGCGACATCGCCGCGATTGAGGCGGCAGGGCATGATCGCGCGAAACTGGGCGAGAAGGTCTTGCAGGTCTTCCTGAACCATGCCCTTCGCGACGGCTATTTCCACGCTGATATGCACCACGGCAACCTCAAGATTGCGCCGAATGGTGATATTATTGCGATTGATTTCGGGATCATGGGGCGGATCGACGAGTATACGCGCCGGGTCTACGCAGAGATCCTGTTCGGCTTCATCCGCAAGGATTATCATCGGGTCGCAGAGGTGCATTTCGAGGCTGGCTATGTTCCGCCTGACCGTGACGTCGATGAATTCGCCCGCGCCCTGCGCGCCGTTGGCGAGCCGATTTTTGGTTTGGATGCCACGCAGGTCTCTATGGGGAAACTGCTCACCTATCTTTTTGAGGTGACGGAACGCTTTGGGATGGAGATCCGCACAGAGTTGATCCTTTTGCAACGCACGATGGTTGTCGTCGAAGGCGTGGCACGGTCTTTGCATCCGCAGATCAACATCTGGGAGGTCGCCCGCCCGATCGTCGAGGATTATATCAAAACCAATATCGGTCCGCGCGCGTTGCTGCGCGATTTGGCGAAAACCGCCCAGGTCATCGCGCGCTTTGGTCCGAAACTGCCCGGAATTGCCGAGGCGGCACTGATCCGACAGACCGAAGATCAAACACCAGCACCCGCCAAATCAAGGATGGGCCCCGTTGTCTGGATGGGCGTTGGCGCTGGGTTGATTCTTCTCGGGATCTGGATTGGTCAACATCTCTAATCGTGCGAGCTCAAGCGCATAGCCTTCTTTGTATGCCGTGTCGCCGGTTTGGATTTTCCACAGGCAATAGGCCGCCATGCGCCAGTGATAAAGGGGTGCTAAGGCGTGATACCGCGTACTGCGTGCGGGGTGTCCATAGGCGGTCATAAAGGCGTCCACGTCATGGCCAGATAGGATCCGCCCGCCAAAAAGATGCTGCATTGCGGGCGACAGAAAGATTGCAAGATCTTCTGTCGGGTCGCCGATTGCAGGGCATTGCCAATCGATCAGGCGCAAGAAAGCATCGTTTTGAACGATATTGCTGGGCACAGGATCCCCGTGAAGCAAAACGCGCTCGAACATGCAACTTGGAGAGCTTGGCCGCACCTTTTTCAGGTGATCTGCCTCAGTGCTTTGCAGATGCGATAGAATGGCGTCGCCTTGGTTTAATATCTCTGGCGCGTCTTTGGCCAATTTACGCAGTGGGTTCGGGGCAACCGAATGTAATCGACGCAGAAGCTGTCCAACCGGGGCTGTCTTGCCAGACCACCCGCTGCCGATGAGGTGGCGATAGACGAGCACCGCCTTGCCCTGTACCTGACGGAATGTGACCAATTCCGGCGCAAGATCTGTGCCGCAAAGATGGGCCAAGGTCTTGGCCTCGATAGCCCCGTCGTTGGGGAACAACGGGGTACTATCACCATCGAACAATTTGCACACAAGGGTTTCCCCGTCATGGGAAAACCGCCAGAGCTTGTTGGTGCGCCCGCCCCTAAGAGGCTGGAACGTCGTACCTTCCTGCGCCAGACCTGACTCTATCAGCGCCTTTCTCAGGGCCCTTGGTGGGGCTTCGACCGTGGTGCTTTGTGCGAAATGTCCCAGACGTTACCCCCGAAAACGTGCAATTGGCACAGGCTAAACCAAGTTACCGGAGGACAAAATAATAAAACGAGGTTTATGGGATCGGTTCACGCAGGCCCGAAACCAAAGCTGCCGGAATTTCAGGACCACCCGCCGTTACCAAAGTGGTCTGACCTGTATCATTTCGGGCCTCGATCACGCGGGCATAAACCTCAGCCGATTGAAGATTGATGATTTCTCCGGCGCTATAGCTTTCGATGGAAAAGGAATAGTTTCCAGCGGGGGCGCGGCTACCGTTGTCCAGAACGCCGGTCCACTCGAAGGACTCGGTCATAGGAGGTATCGCGGTGCGCTGCACTTCGTTGCCGTAAGAATCAGTGACCGACAAAAAAGCAGCATCTGCGGTGGGAACCGCCTTCGCAGAGAGCGCAATCGGGTCACCGGCAAAATCGGCGGCCATCGGTGCGCGGACTTCCATGCCCACCCAACCTGCGTATTGCGCCATTCCGGTTGAGGTCAGTTGCGACATCATATTTGTCAAAAGCTCATTCGTCAGAACCTGCTGTTCCACACCAGAAAAGGTAGCAAGCTGCACTGAATAATCCTCTGACTTTACGGGATCAAATGGATCCTGATTCTTGAGCTGCACAGTCATCATCTTGAGAAAGGTCTCAAAATCCGAGCTGACGATAGGCTTTACCGTTTCGTTTTGTGTTTTTGTTCCGGTGCCAAATGATTGGGCAAAAGAGGTGCCAACTTCCATGGGATAAATTCCTTTTTTTTATAGTCGCAGATCTACGCCGCCGTTAAGCGTAATAGCTCTGTTGTTTGGGGTAAGAGTGGGTTGATCTGCCAGATCTTGCGAGCTGGATGTCTGCGCTTTGCCGCCAGAGGGCGTAGAGCCATCCCGATCAGAATCACCTCCGGAAAATGTGAAACTGACGGATGTGTAACCAAGTTCGCGAAACTCGGTAGCAAGCATGTCTATATTGCGCCTTAGCAAGTCATTTGTTTCCGGACGATCCGCAAAAAGAGTCACCTGGATTCCGCCATCGCTGGAATGAAGCGTCATTCGAACACGACCCAGTTCTTCGGGGTTCAGGGCGATTTCTACTGGACGATTCGGTGCGAGATAGAGGTGGTCGCGGAATTTCGGACCAGTTGTTAAGGTGGATCGCATGATGA
>CALGTJ010000699.1 GCA_937901435.1 uncultured Rhodobacter sp.
TCTGGTCGCCGTGGCGCGACTTGAGTTTAATGCTGCCACCTATCTGGCTAATACCGTTGATTTTTTACAGCTTTGGGACATACTTTCAGGGCTGGTCAAAGGCGCAGTCTTTGGATTTATTGTGGCGTTGATGGGCTGTTATTATGGCATGACGTCAGGGCGGGGTGCTCAAGGGGTTGGACAGGCCACAAAAACTGCCGTGGTCGTAGCCAGCGTGCTTATACTTGCCGCCAACTATCTCCTGACAGAGGTGTTTTTCTCCGCATGATTGAGCTGACCAACATCCACAAACGCTTTGGGGCAAACAAAGTACTTCAGGGAACCTCGCTGGTGGTTCCAAAAGGTACGTCTTTGGTGATTATCGGCGGCTCTGGCACTGGAAAATCGATCACGCTGAAATGCATATTAGGCTTGGTCAAACCCGATAGCGGCACAATTAAAATTGATGGGCGCGACATCAGCAGAGGCGACCGCGATGCGTTTCTTGCTCGGTTTGGTATGTTATTTCAGGGCGCTGCGTTGTTTGATTCAATCCCCGTTTGGCAAAACGTGGCGTTTCGGCTGTTGCGCGGCACGCTTAAACGACCCTTCGAAGAGGCACGCGAGATCGCCGTTGAAAAACTGCGTCGTGTAGGATTAACGCCTGATGTGGCGGATAAATTTCCCGCAGAGCTGTCTGGTGGCATGCAAAAACGCGTCGGATTGGCCCGGGCAATCGCCGCCGAGCCCGAAATCATCTTCTTTGACGAACCCACCACGGGTCTTGACCCGATTATGGCCGGGGTGATCAATGAATTGATCCGCGAAATCGTGGTAGAAATGGGCGCCACAGCGATGACCATCACCCACGATATGACCTCGGTGCGGGCGATTGCCGACACCGTTGCCATGCTGCATGACGGGGTGATCAAATGGACTGGCCCGGTGGCCGAAATGGACACATCCGGCGATCCCTATTTGGACCAGTTCATCAATGGGCGCGCCGAGGGGCCAATCGAGGCGGTGCGCTAAGCCCCCCAGACAAACCCATATTATGACAGGTTGGCCTCAGATTAATTGCCCTAGCCTGCGGTCAGATAAGGGATCGTGCCCGCAATATCTGTGTCGTCAATCATCTGAAAACTGTTGATTCCGCCGGCTTGTCGGGCTTTTCCATAGGGTGCGTAATCGGGATCTGTGGCAAATGCTGCAACCGCAGCCGCATCTGGAAACTGCAGGATCGCAATTAAAGTATTGCCACGGTCTTCCCCTTCCAGAACTGTCACATTGCCACTGCGGGACAAGTATTTCCCCCCGTGTTTTTCGACGATTGGGTGCACGTTGGCGGCGTAATCAGCCACCCAACTGTCATCAGTCACTTTGATTTCTGCGATTAAAAAGACACTCATAGGATCATCCCCCATTGATTAGTTTCTGTATCTTTCAGCAATAGATCAGATAGGGTGAGAAAACACCTTATT
>CALGTJ010000700.1 GCA_937901435.1 uncultured Rhodobacter sp.
TGCCGAAACGGTCCACAACCCGCACGCGGGTGATGGCGTGGCGCCCGCCCTGAAACAGAACCGCCTGTTTTTGACGGTCGGTCTTATGGCGGGCCAGTTGCGTTGTGATGCGCAGGACGTTGGAGTCCTCAAAATGGGTGCCCTTTACCCCATGAAGGCGCGGATCGGCCGCGTCTGGCACGCCATACGCGACGGCCAAATAGAGGCGTTCGACCGTGTGCGCCTCAAATTGCGCGGCAAGCCCGTGATGGGCGCGGTCGGACTTGGCAACGACCAGTAACCCGCTGGTATCCTTGTCGATACGATGCACGATGCCGGGCCGTTTCGCGCCCCCCACCCCAGACAAAGTATCCCCGCAATGAGCCAAAAGCGCATTTACCAGTGTGCCAGAGGGCGTGCCGGGCGCGGGATGCACCACCATGCCAGCCGGTTTGTTGATCACGATCAGGTCGTCATCCTCGAACACCACGTCCAGCGGGATGTCTTCTGGCAGCATATGGGTTTCGGCGGCCTCGGGCAGGACCAGTTCGAACACGTCGCCCTCTGCCACCTTGGCCTTTCCGTCGGTCACGGGTTCGCCATTGCGCGACACAGCGCCCTCGGCGATCAGCTTGGTCAGGCGCGAGCGGCTGAGGCTGGCGGCCTCTGGCACGTCGCGCGCCAATGCTTTATCCAGACGCGCAGGCGGGTTGGCCTCTATTTCAACGATCAGACGAGAGGATGACATGGGCGAGGTTCCTGAGGGCGAATTGCCCGGATCGTTGAAGCTGCTGAAAGGGCTCGTCACGGTGCTGACGGCGGTGATGATCGTCGGCTTCATAGTGCTGATAGCGGTATTTGTCACCCGCTTCCCGCGTGCGGCGACGCTAAGCCTGCCAGAGCAGATCACCCTGCCGGAGGGCGCTGTGGCAACGGCCTATACGCAAGGGCCGGATTGGTATGCTGTGGTCACGGACAGTCAGAGCATCCTGATTTTCAACCGGGATGGCAGCCTGCGCCAGCAGATCGAGATTTTGCCAGCGCAGTGAGGATCGCGTACAGGTCGCCGCAGTTTACTTGCCCAATTTGGACAGCTTGTCCTGAAGATCCGCCAATTGCTTTTTGATTTCGTCCAGCCCGTCAGAATTAGAACCAGACCCCGACGCTTTTGTCTCTGACGGATCCGCCATTTTCGCATCCATCGTCCAGCCGCCCGTCATCGCCTTCATAAAAGCCTCTTGCTGGGCTTTCATCGCCTCGAACCCCGGCATCGCCGTCATTGGATTCGAGAAATTATCCAACATTTTGGACTGGCCGTTGCGGAGCATTTCAAAAGACGCAGACAGGAATTGCGGTACGACCGACTGCACCTCTGTGCTATAACTGCGCACCAGATCGGTCAGCACATTGATCGGCAGAACATTCTGCCCGGTGCTTTCGTGGTCCGCAATGATTTGCAGCAGATACTGGCGGGTCAGATCGTCGCCGGATTTAAGGTCAATAATCTGCACCTCTCGTCCGGCCCGAATGAACGTGGCGATATCATCAAGCGTGACGTAATCGCTTGTTTCCGTGTTATAAAGTCGGCGGCTTGCATATCGTTTGATTAACAAAGGCGCTGTCGAGTCGGCCATATAGGTCCCCTCCCATTTGGCAGTGCAGAGAAAAACCCTACTGCGATGCGGCACAAAAAGAAAGGGCGGCCGTAAGGGCCGCCCGAAACCATTGACCGACGGGGAGGGCGTCGGCGGTCTGGTCTTTTCTCTTACTTCGCGACGGTGGTCGCTTTTTTCGCAGCAGCCGTCACTTCGTCAGTGGCTTTTTTGACAGCGGCGGTTGCGTCCTCGGACATGTCCTTGCCAGCGGCCAGCATCAGCTCGACTGTTTCCATCTGCACTTTTTTCGCAACTTCAGCGAAAGCAGCCATGGATTCTGCGGTCATCTCTGCCTGAGCCGATGCGAAATCGGTCATGGCTTTGGTGTAATCGGCTGGATCGTCCTTCAGAGCGGTGAAGGCGGACAGTTTGGACAGAGTGTCTTTGGTCCACTTTGTGGAGATCTCTGTCGACTTGTCGGCAGCAGTCAGAGCAACGGCGGACATTTTGTCGGACAGGGTTGCCTGAGTTTTGAATGCGTCTTGCATTGCAGACATATCCACAGGAAATGCGCCCATCATGTCTTTCATGATCTTTGTGTAGTCTTGTGTCTTAGCAGCCATGATACTCTCTCCTATGTGCGGCAAAACCCGCTTTGCTTTAAATAATGGTCGGGCAGAACATTCCGCCTTCGCGTCTTCTGCAGCAACGATACGAGGTGCTACGTGGTTGCTGCGTCTGCAACCTAATTAGATGCTGCATCGCGGCATTGCAAGAGAAATACTGCATCGCAGCATAAATAATTTTAACGGCACCGTTTCCCTAGGAGGCCTTGCCAGCAAGCACGTAGCTGCCCGGCGCATCACCAAGCAGGGCACGCCCGGAAGCCCCGGGAATCCTTGCAGGAACCTGTTTGCCAGACCGACTGGCCAGCCACTCGCCCCAGCGTGGCCACCAGCTGCCTTCGTGAAAATCAGCCCCTGCCAGCCAGTCATCCGCCACAAGTTTCATGTCAGGATTGGTGTAATGCCCGTATTTTTTCTTGCTCGGAGGGTTGATGATTCCCGCGATATGGCCGGATTGAGACATGATAAACGTCTTTGACGTACTGCCCATCTGGCGAATCCCGGCATAACTCGCCTTCCATGCGGCGATGTGGTCGGTTTCACAGGCAATCGCACAAAGCGGCACGCGCACATCCTTCAACGACAGCGTCTCGCCCAAAATTTCGATCTCTCCCTTGGCGAAACGGTCGCCCTGGCACAGCCAGCGCAAGTAGTCCACAGCCATGCGCGACGGCAGATTGGTGCTGTCGCCATTCCAATACAGCAAATCAAAGGCAGGTGGTGCCTGCCCCATCATGTAGCTGCGAATCGCCGGGCCGTAGATCAGGTCGTTCGAACGCAGGAAGGAAAAGGTGCGCGACATGTAAAACGAATCAAGCACACCGCTCTTGACGCATTCTTCCTCGATCCCGTCGACGAAATCATCTGTCAGGAAGGGCGCGAATTCACCCTGATCGGAAAAATCTGTCATCGTGGTAAAGAACGTGGCGGATTTGATCGATTTGTCCTTTTTCTTATGCAGATAAGACAGGGTCATCGACAAGGTTGTTCCGGCAATACAATAGCCTACGGTGTTGATCTGGTCCTCGCCCGTGATCTGTTTGACCTCATCAATCGCAGTCAGATACCCCTCTTCCACATAGGTCTCTAGCCCCACATCGCTATAGCTGACATCCGGGTTGATCCAACTCACCACGAACAGGGTAACCCCCTGATCCACAACCCATTTTATCAAGGAATTCTGAGCCTTCAGGTCCATGATGTAGAATTTGTTGATCCACGGCGGGAAAATCAGCAGCGGCGTTTTGTACACAGTTTCAGTGGTTGGCGTATATTGGATCAGTTCGAACATGCGGTTGCGAAACACCACTTTGCCGGGCGTCGTTGCGATATTCTCGCCGATTTTAAAGGCGTGTTTGTCGGCCAGCGTGACCTGAATATCGCCCTCATTCGCCTCGATATCGCTGACAAGGTTTTCAAGCCCGTCCACCAGCGATTGTCCCTCTGTTTCGACCGCCCGCGCCAGCGCCTCTGGGTTGGTGCCCAGAAAGTTCGTCGGGGAAAACATATCGGTGATCTGACGGGTGAAATATTCCACGCGCTTCTTGTCGTTTTCATCCATGCCGTCAATGTTTGTGACTGCATTTTCAATAGCTTCTGAATTAAGAAAATACTGTTGCTTGATAAAATTGAAATAGGGATGGGTCTGCCAAAGCGGGTTGGAAAAGCGGCGATCCTCTATGGTCGCGGGCAGATCTGTCGCCGGCTTGCCCGATACAATCGCCTTTTGCGCGTCAACATAATGCTGCAAGGATTGCGCCCAATACGACACCTGATGCTCGATCATCTTGGACGGATCGGCCATCATTTGCGAGACATAGGCGGTCGCAGCCTTCATGTACAAATCACTTGCTGGCCCCTGAAGGCTGGGGTCAACCTTTCGTTTATTGGTCAGCGCTACAACCAGACGTTGAGATAGCTCTTCGACCTTCGCCATATTGGCCTTCATTAGCTCTGAATTCGGCTCTTGGTCGTTTTCATTGGTTGTCATTATTAATTTTCCGGTTACTTTGCAGGTGCAGCATAACGTTGCCTCGGCCGAGGTAAAAGGTGATGTTTATGTCCAAACTCTGAACCGAGGACGATACTCATGCGTTATATGGCCACATACGATCTTATGGAAACGATGCGCACCACCAACCAGTGGCTGGGCGCAACGGCACAGGCCATGGGATCTTACCCCGCAACGGGGTTAATGCCTAATCCCTTTTTTCAAATGGCCGCCGCATGGGGCGAGGTGACAGAGCGCACCTTTTCCCGCATGGTGGTGAAACCCGACTGGAATATCACAATTGTTGTGGGCGAAGATGGCCGCGATCATGTGGTCGAGATTGAAACGGTTGTCAAACGGCCCTTCGGCGATCTGATCCACTTCAAAGTGTCCGGCATGAAGCCGCGTAAACGCCGCGTTCTGCTGGTTGCGCCGATGTCAGGCCACTATGCGACCCTGCTGCGCTCGACCGTGATGAGCCTTTTGCCCGATGCCGAGGTCTATATCACCGACTGGCACAATGCGCGCGACATTCCGGTGAGCATGGGGAAATTCGACGTCGAGGATTATACCGGCTATCTTGTTGAATTCATGCGCGCACTTGGTCATTCAACCCATGTGATCGCCGTGTGTCAGCCTGCCCCACTGGCGCTGGCCGCCACCGCCTACCTGGCAGAGCATGATCCGCAGGCGCAGCCCCGGTCGCTGACCCTGATCGGCGGGCCGATTGACCCGGATGCCGCCGCAACCGATGTCACCGACTTTGGCCGCCGCGTCACGATGGGCCAGCTTGAGGAGACCGCGATCCAGCGGGTCGGTTTTAAATACGCGGGTGCCGGACGGATGGTTTATCCGGGCCTGTTGCAGCTAGCCGGGTTTATGTCGATGAACAGCGAACGCCACGCCAAGGCGTTTTCGGATCAGGTGGTCGCCGTCGCCAAGGGCGAGTCGGGTGATTTCGACAAGCACAACCGATTCTACGATGAATACCTCGCCGTGATGGATATGACGGCAGAATTCTACCTGTCCACGGTCGAACGGGTGTTCAAGACCCGCGAGATTGCCAAGAATGAGTTCTCTATCGCTGGCAAACACGTCGATATCACCCAGATCAAGGATGTGGCGGTCCTGATCATTGAGGGCGAAAAGGACGACATCAGTGCGCCGGGCCAGTGTCTTGCCGCTCTGGATATGATGCCGAACCTTCCCGACAGCAAGAAATCCGCGCATCTTGAACCGGGCGCAGGTCACTACGGCATCTTTGCGGGGAAATCCTGGCGTCGCAATATTCGCCCGCTGGTGTTGAGTTTCCTTGACGCCCACGCCGCGCCTTCCGACATCTCGTCAAAGCGCAAGGAAGAGGCCAAAGCCTCTGCCGACCGCCCTGTCGAGGTGCGCAAAATCGCGCCAAGCTCTGCCGCTGCGGCCTCTTCCGAGACCAAAAGCGTCAGCAAGCCCGACACGCCCAAGGCATCAAAGGCGAAAACTGCCAGAGCAAAAAACGCTAAGCCAAAGGCACCGAAGGCGGAGAGTTAAGCCAGCGGCGCAGCAGACTGGTTACCACTTCGGGCTGCTCCAGGGTCGGCAGATGTCCAGCGTCATGGATCAGTTCCAGGACGGCGTTGGGCATCAAATGGGCCATGAATTCGTGACGGCGCGGCGGCGTCAGTGTGTCATATTCACCGCACATGATCAGGGTCGGAGTCTTGGCTTTGCGCAGGGTCGACTGCTGATCCGGACGACGTTGCAGGATCCGGGACTGTCGCACAAAGACATCCGCGCCCAGGTACAACGCCATATCCATCACCGTATTCAAGATGTCGCTGCGCTGTGATCCGGGCGCAAGATAGCTCGGTTTCATCTCGTCGCGCATCACCTCGGCCAAACGACCGGACCGCGCGCCAACGATCTGGCTTTCCCGCGCGGCGGCAACATTTGG
>CALGTJ010000701.1 GCA_937901435.1 uncultured Rhodobacter sp.
GTGGGTCAAATCTCGGTGACAATACCGGGTCAGTTCTCAATGACATTCAACAGCAAATGCTTTGGTGGGAAGGAAGGTGGGGTCGATCTGCTCAATTTGCAATAAACGTTTAAAATCAATATATTGGGGTCTTTGGTGGCGGAGACGAAGGGATTCGAACCCTCGAGACCCTTCCGGGCCTACTCCCTTAGCAGGGGAGCGCCTTCGACCACTCGGCCACATCTCCGTTGACCGTCCTAGCGATGTGAGGGTTTGGTGACAAGTCTAATATGTGAGTTTTTTTCTTCAGTTGTGTCTGCCGATGCGGATGTGCGGATTTGACGGGGGGAGTTGTGCGAGGTCTTTTGTGTTTGGTGCCAGGGTACGGCTTAGCGTGCGCCCAAAGGCGGTAAGATCGAGGCGATGACATTGCTGTCGACGGGGGGTTAGCTGCGCACCCCTGCGAATTGCGATTTCCATGTTTCGCTTTCTTCGTCGGTGATCTTGCGGAACAGGTTGTCGGGCACGGCAAAGCTGTGGCCAGAGGGCAGGGCGGTGAGGGCCTCGCTGGCGCGGTCGGGCCATACAGCGCCTTCGGCGTTCATCGCCTTGAGCAGCGTTTCGGCAGCGTCGGGTATGAAGGGGGCTGACAGCACGGCGTAAAACCGGATCAGGTTGAGCGAGAGGCGTACGATGGCGGCGGCGGCCTCTGGGTCTTCCTTGAAGACGGCCCAGGGGGCGGCGGATTGCAGGTATTCGTTGCCCGCGACCCAGATGGCGCGCAATTCTGCGGCGGCTTTACGCACTTCGATGGCGTCCATGCAGGCCTGATAAGCAGCCAGCCGGGTGTCGATCTCTGCAATCAGGGTCGCCTCGCGGTCACCATATTCGCCCCCCTCCGGCACCACTTCGCCAAATTTCGAGCGGGTGAATTTGGTCACGCGGCTGACGAAGTTGCCAAGCACGTCAGACAGGTCCTTGTTCACAGAGGCTTGGAAATTATCCCATGTGAATTCGCTGTCAGAATTTTCTGGCGCATGGCTGAGCAACCACCAGCGCCAATAATCAGCCGGCAGGATCGACAAGGCCTGATCCATGAAGATGCCGCGCCCCTGAGAGGTGCTGAACTGGCCGCCGTCATAGTTCAGGTAGTTGAACGATTTGATATAATCGACCAGCTTCCAGTGGTCGTCTGCGCCCATGATCGTGGCGGGGAAGCTGAGCGTATGGAAGGGCACGTTGTCTTTGCCCATGAACTGCACATAGCGCACGTCGTCGGCGCCCTCATCCTCGCGCCACCAGCGGCGCCATGCGCTGTCGTCCAGCCCCTCGGCGTCGGACCATTCGTTCGTGGCGGCGATATAGGCGATGGGGGCGTCGAACCAGACGTAGAACACTTTGCCCTCCATCCCCGGCCAAGGCTCTGTGCCTTTTTGCACGGGCACGCCCCAGTCCAGATCGCGGGTGATGCCGCGGTCGCGCAGCCCGTCGCCGTCATGCAGCCATTTTTTCGCAATAGAGGTGGTCAGGATTGGCCAATCGGTCTTGCTGTTGATCCAGGCGTCCAGCTTGTCCTTGAGGGCAGATTGGCGCAGGTACAGATGCTTGGTTTCACGCACTTCCAAATCGGTAGAGCCCGAGACGGCAGAGCGCGGGTTGATCAGGTCGGTCGGATCCAGCTGCTTGGTGCAATTCTCGCATTGATCGCCGCGCGCCTTGTCGTAGCCGCAGTTGGGGCAGGTGCCCTCGATATAGCGATCCGGCAAAAAGCGGCCATCGGCGTTGGAATAGACCTGACTTTCGCTGGCCTCTGAGATCAACCCGTTTTCGGCCAGCTTCCCGGCGAAATACTGGGTCAGGCGGCGGTTTTGCGGGCTGGATGAGCGGCCGAATTTGTCAAACGACAGGCGAAAGCCATCACTTAGGTCTTTCTGCACCTGCCACATTTCAGCGCAATACTCATCCACGGGTTTGCCCGCTTTGGCGGCGGCCAGTTCTGCAGGCGTGCCATGTTCGTCTGTGCCGCAGATGAACATCACCTCATGGCCGCGCGCGCGGTTGTAGCGCGCGAACAGATCCGCAGGCAGCTGGCTGCCCACAAGATTGCCCAAGTGTTTGATCCCGTTGATGTAAGGGATCGCAGAGGTGATCAGGATACGTGCCATGGTCTGTCCGCCTTTTATGTCAGCCCCAGCCTTTAACGCAGCCGGACGCAACACGCCAGATGGTGTGCGGGGCAAAGGCGAAATCTGCGGTGAATGTCATAAAAGTGCTTTGGGGATTGGTTAACTTGTGGTTGTGTTAAAAGGCGTGATTTCACGATTGAATAGTGAATTGGTTCTCGTACGCTTGCAAAATTTATTTCTGTGGAGGAACACGATCAAGACTATAATTTCTGCCGCATTGGTGGCGCTGGGTCTTGTGCCCTTTATGTCGGTGAAACCGGCCAAGGCGCAGGAGCCTTTTGTCGGCCAAGTTACTTATTTTGCTGGTAATTTCGCTCCACGAGGCTGGGCCTTCTGCGATGGGCAATTGCTGGCGGTTTCGCAAAACGATGCTTTGTTCTCTTTATTGGGAACGACATATGGCGGCGATGGGCGCACAACGTTTGGCTTGCCGGACATGCGTGGACGCATTCTGATGCATGCGGGGAACGGGCCGGGGCTGTCACAGCATCGGCTTGGATCAAAGGGTGGATCCGAAAACATTACACTGACCTTGCCAGAGTTGGGGGTCCATTCCCATTCGGCCACCCTGAAGGCCTCGTCTGTCGGGGCGGATGGCACCTCTGCCGGTGGCGCTCTGTTTGGGCAATCCGTGGTGGACATGTATTTGCAGAGCGCAAGCAATCTGGATGAGATACTCGCGTCCTCGTCGCTTGTGGGGACGGCCGCCGGTGGCAATCGCTCTGATACCAACATGATGCCCTACAACAACGTCCACTGCATCATTGCGCTCTTCGGGATTTACCCGTCGCGTAATTAACCCTGTGCCTTTGACTGAAATGAAGGGGACCGCATCGTTTGCGTCGCGCAAAATGTTCAATCCGCAGCTTTATGACGATGCTGTGTTGCGCCCAACGCCGGTCCCAATGGTTAAAACAGATGCATCCTTTGGCTGATGTATCGACCCCGAGGAGGGAAGAAGAATGAAAATATTTGTAACGACAGCACTGCTTGCCGTCGGCTTGAGTGCGGCTCCGACTGTGTCAAGCGCACAAGAGCCGTTTTTGGGGCAGATTTCTTGGTTTGCCGGGAATTTCGCCCCGCGTGGATGGGCGTTTTGTGATGGTCAGATTCTCCCCATCAACCAGAACCAATCGCTTTATTCGTTGCTGGGTACCACCTACGGCGGAGATGGGCGAACATCCTTTGCCTTGCCAGAAGTGCGCGGTCGTGTGCCCATTCATTTTGGCACCGGATCGGACGGTATCCAGTATCGTCTGGGGGAAAAGGGTGGGGTTGAAAGCGTAAACCTGACCGCAGCGACCATTCCGGCGCATACGCATTCGGCCTTTCTCAAGGCTACCTCTCAGGTCGCGGATGGCACCTCGCCCGGCGGGGCCGCCTTGGCTGAATCTGCGCAGGAAATGTATGTTGAAAGCGGGTCTGCCAATGTAGACATGGAAGCCGGGTCAATCGTCGTGCAAAACGCGGGCGGCGGGCAGGCGCATTCGAACATGCAGCCCTATGGCACTTTGAATTGCATCATCGCCCTTCAAGGCCTCTTTCCATCGCGCAACTGAGCCCAACGATCACAGTATCGGAGTTTAAAATATGAAATCGAAGTTTACAAAATTCCTCGCGTCGGTGGCCCTTGGTCTTGGTGCACTGACAACATTTTCCCCGGCTCCTGCCACAGCGCAGGGAAGTCCGGGGTTCATCGGCGAGATGTTGTATTGGGGCGGTAATTTTGCACCCCGTGGACTCGCCTTTTGCAACGGTCAGTTGTTACCTATCGCGCAGAATACGGCGCTGTTTTCGCTGCTTGGCACAGTCTACGGCGGTGACGGGCGCACCACTTTTGCCTTGCCGAACATGCAGGGACGCGCGCTGATGCATCCGGGCCGTGGTCCGGGTCTTTCGACCTATCGGTTTGGCCAGATTGGCGGCGTGCCCTCGGTCACCTTGAACGAGTTACAGATCCCTTCGCACACGCACGTAATGCAGCTTAAGGCGACTTCTGCTGATGCGGCGAGCAACGCGGCAAGCGGCGCGGCTTTGGCAGAGGCCGGGGCAGAGATGTATTCCGAGGGCGCAGGCAGCCTTGGCGAAACGATGAATACAGCCTCTGTCGTGGTGCAACAAAGCGGCGGCAATCAGGCCCATGAAAACCGTCAACCCTTCATTGGGTTAAGCTGTATCATCCGGCTCGACGGCATTTACCCCAGCCGGAGTTAAAGTGCCCGCCTGAGGGCTATGACATCTTTAGCGCCGTCCCTGATCGGGGCGGCGTTTTTTTTGCCAGTCTTATTGAGCCGGTAATTTTTACCGGCGATTTCAGTCGTGACGAGAGGTCTGGTCCTTGTTCTTTTCGCGCATCCGCCCGATCAGCCGTCCCAAAAGGAAGGACGTGCGCGGGGCATATACGTAATTGGTGCGCTGTGTCGCTGTCGGGCGCACACGCATCCGGGTCAGACCAAAGATCAACAACCCGACATGCCCGCTGGCGATGAAGGCAAACAATGCGTCTGGTCCATAGCCCTCGATCAGCCATGACGACACCAGCGGTGCCGCAATCGCGCCCAATGCGTAAAAGAACAGTAGCGCCGCCGACAGTTCGACCCGCTCGGACCCATCGGCAAAGTCATGGGCATGGGCCGCCGACAGAGAATAGATCGGCATCGTCATAAAGCCGAACAATCCGGCCGCCGCAAACACGCTTAATGTGCCGCCGCCGCTGGCCCCGACTGTGACTGCGCAACTGGCCGTGGCGGCGGCGGACACCCAGATCAGCACCCAGCGCCGGTCGTATTTATCCGCCAGCCACCCGGTCGGGATCTGCGAAAAAGCCCCACCCAGCACGAAAGCCGCCAGAAACCAGGCAATCTGGCTGGCCCCAAGTCCAACCTCCTGGCCATAGATCGGGCCAACCATGCGAAATGAGGCCGTCGACAGGCCTGCCACAAACACTCCCGCCACGGCCAGCGGTGACATCCGCCACGCAAGACTGGGCCGCAGGCGCGGGGCGGCGGGCATATCGGGCTGTGTGGCGGTGCTGAGCGTCAGGGGCAGCAGCGAGGCACAGCACAGGATCGCCAGCAGGTTGTAGGACACATAAGAGCCGGGTTCCAGAACCCCAATCATCAACTGCGCCAACAAGGAGGCCCCGATATCCACGCCGCGATAGGTGCCCATGGCCCGCCCGCGCGTCTCATTTGTGACCTTGGACTGCAACCAGCTTTCGATCACCGTGTAGCAGCCCGCCACCGACAGCCCCGAGGCAATCCGCATCACCGCCCAGGCGTAAGGATCCACCACCAGCATATGCGCCAGCAGGCCAATCGCACCCGCCGCCGTAAAAGCCGCAAAGGCGCGCGAATGGCCAACGCTGCCCATCACGCGGGGCGCCCACCAGCAACCGATAAAAAAGCCCACGAAATGCGCCGACCCCAACAGGCCGACCTCGGCGCGCGAAAAGCCAAGCGCCAGACCTGACAATGCATCCAGCGGCCCAACGCCGCCGGTGGAAAGCTGTAGCAAGACAACGGACAGGAACAAGGCCGCGAAAGAGATCATCATGCGCATGATCCCTCATCCCGCCGATCCCGCAGGGCCGCAAGCCTGTTTTCGACAGTTCATGCCTGTTTGCGCGTCATCTTGCGAAAAATGCCTTTGGACAGCTTGAGGGACAGATAGCCCTCGCATCCCTTGGGATCATAGTCGAAAACCCACAGGCCTTACTCGGCCAAAGGTTCCAGCCGAAACTGACCGCCGCGGGGCACCATATGCCAGCGTTTCTGCGGGGCGGTGCGCGCGCGGCGGCGTTCCAACTGCCAGCGACGCGGGCCTGCGGCCTCATGCTGTCCGGCGATATGCCACCGACTTTCGACCCCCGGCGCGCCGCCATCCCCCGGTGTCAGCAGTAGCGCCAGCGGTCGCACGCTGCCCTCTGCCGCGCCGGTTTCGGCGGCCAGATGCAGGCGGCGCACCGAGGTCAGACCGGGGGGACCGGGCAGGTCGGCCACCACCAGCGGCGCTATCCCCGCGCGCAGCACCTCTTCCATGCACCACAGCAGATCCTCGGCGCGCTCGGGCTCCAGAAAAGTGATCCGCCCCGGATCAAACAGCCGCCCCACCGCCTCGGGGTTCAGCCGGTCCGTCTGCCAACCGGGCGCGATCCAGAACACCGGCCCGGACAGGCGCGCAGCGATCACGCAGGCCAGAAACCGGCGCGCATTGCCGCAAATCTCATGCGCCCGCGCCAAGGGCAGGCTGAGATCCCCCAGAAAGGGCATCGCCGCGCGCGCGGCCTCGCGATGACTGTGACGACTCAAAAGCTGGCTGGTCATGTGCGCAGTATATGTTCCCTTTATGTTCCAGATCAATCCCATGTGAATCTAATAAGCGCTTGCATCATCAGAGGTGGTCGCGGAATTTCGGACCAGTTGTTAAGGTGGATCGCATGATGAG
>CALGTJ010000702.1 GCA_937901435.1 uncultured Rhodobacter sp.
GTTCTTTGTAGACAGGCCGACGCTCAGGGTAAACGCCCCTTCGTTGATCATCCAGCGGCGCAGGGTGAAACTGCGCGCGCCACTGGCGTGCATCGGATCGGCCTGTGCCAATGCGCGCGCGGCCTCTAGGCTGTCGGCGCGGTAGATGATCAGGCCCATGCCCTGCATATGGTCGCCGCTCTCATCCGACATCGGCCCCGCAAAGGCCAGCGCGCCGTCACGTTCAAGCTGCGCCTGATAGGCCAGATGATCGCCAAGTGCGGCTTTGACGTCTTCGGGCGCTTTCACTGGGGTGCTAAAGGCCACGTAAAGTTCCAGCGCCAGCGCGCCGCGCGATATCGCCTCTGCTTTATAGTCAGCCCAGGCCAGTTTCTGGTCCACCATGATTAACGCCTTTCTAAAAAAATCGATATTTATTGACTTTCACAGGAATTGTAGGCAGAAACTGAAGGCGAGACAAGGATTTGCGTCATGGAATATGGGCCGGGTATGGCCTTTTTCTTTGCTGAAAAGAGCGACAAGACCCCAATTGTCCGGGTGGGTGACATATGAATGCGGTGACGGGAAAAGAGCAGGAAACAGCGCGCAGCAAGGCGCAAGACGATCATCGCGCGTTACGGGCGCGTATCGGGCGTCTGTCGGATGATGCGATTGATTTGATCCTGCGCGAGGCGCGCTCTCACTACGCGTGGAAAGATCAGCCGGTGTCGGATGATCTGCTGCGCGCGCTTTACCAGATCACAATAAATGGCCCGACCAGCATGAACACTTTGCCCGCGCGGTTTGTGTTTGTGAAAACGCCCGAGGGCAAGGCCAAGCTGGCCAAATCGCTAAAGCCCGCCAATGTGCCCAAGATGCAGAGCGCGCCTGTCACGGTGATCATCGCCTATGACACGGACTTCTGGACGCAATTGCCGTTTTTGTTCCCGCACGAGGACCGCCGCCCCCTGTTTGAGGGAAAACCAGAGCATTGCGAGGCCACCGCCTTTCGCAACGCCACGCTGCAGGGCGCGTATTTCATGATTGGCGCGCGCGCGCTGGGGCTGGATGTGGGGGCGATGTCAGGCTTTTCCAACGCCGTTGTGGACGAGGAATTCTTTGCGGGCACCACGATAAAATCGAATTTCCTGTGCAACATCGGCTACGCGGATGAAACCGCCTTGTTTCAGAAACTGCCGCGCTTTGAGTTTGAGCAAGTGTGCAGCTTTGCCTGAGGGGGCAGAATAAGGCCTGAGAGACTATCTTTATCAAAAACAAAGAGATGAATAAGAAGAACGGGCCGGATGGGCCCCTTATCTGGGAGGATATCACCATGTTGAACTGGACACGACGCGGCCTGATCGGGGCTGCCCTAACGACAATGGCGGCGACGATGACGGCGACGATGACGATGACGATGACGACCCTGCCAGTCGTCGCGCAAGAACGGATTTCTGCGGTTGTCATCGACGGCTATCCCGCCCGCGCGCTGTGGGTCAGGGAATTCACGGGGTTCTTCATTCCAGAGGTCAACCGCCGCCTTGCCGAGACCGGCACTTATGCGATGGATTGGCAGGAAAACTACGGCGGATCCATCGTCAAGCCGCGCGGCGTGCTGGAAGGCGTGCAGTTGGGCCTTGGCGACATCGGGATTGTGACAACGATTTTCCACTCGTCCAAACTGCCAAGTCAGGGCCTTGCCGCCGTGACGCCATTCGTGTCGTCAGATGCGCGGGCCGTGGCCAAAGCGATTGACGAGATCGCCCGCGAATTCCCCGCAATGCAGAACGAATTTGCCGCGCAAAATCAGGTCTATCTGGCCACTGGCGTGGTGCTGGACACCTATCAGGTCTTTTCAACCACAGAGGTCAGCGGGATTGCCGATCTGCAAGGCAAAAAGATCGCCGGGGCGGGTCTGAATCTGCGCTATCTTGAGGGCATCGACGGTGCCGCAGGCGTGCGCGGGGGGCTGACGGATTACTACAACATGATGCAGACCGGCCTTGTGGACGCGACGCTGACATGGCCCGAGGCCGCCTCGACCTTCAAGTTCGCCGAAGTGGCGCCCTACATGCTGCGCGCCGATCTGGGCGCGGTGAACACCAAGACGGTCACCGTGAACAAGGATTACTGGGACGGCCTGCCAGACGAGGTCAAGGATGTGCTGCGCGCGGTTGCCATCGACTATCGCGACCACGTGGCGGGCATCGCGATGGATCTGGCCGCCCAGTCAGAGGCCGCTTATGTGTCGGCGGGCGGCACGATTGTCGATGTGTCCGCTGAGGACCGCGCGGCTTGGGCCGCTGCCATGCCAAACATCGCGCAGGAATGGGCCAAGACCCTGAATGACGCGGGCGAGGATGGCAGCGGGATGCTGGCCGCCTATCTGGGCAAGCTGCAGGACGCAGGGTTCACCGGCGTGCGCGACTGGACGATGGAATAAGACAGCGTACTCCGGGAAGGGGCCAAGATCATGCTGAACACTGTTCTTGCGGGCCTGTCCCGGATTGCCAACACACTTGCGATTGCCGCCAATGCCGCCGGAACCCTTGCGGTTCTGGCGCTGGTGGTGATCCTGAATGTGGATGTGATTGCGCGGGGCGTGTTCAATGCCCCGCTGAAAGGCACCTATGAGATCGTGCAGCTTTCCGTGGTGTTTGTCGTCTTTCTGCAATTGGCCGATGTGGTGCGGGTCGACCGTCTGACCCGCTCTGACGGCTTTCTGAACCTGATGCAGACGCGCCGCCCGCGCATGGCCTTTGGCCTGCGCCGCATCATCAACGCGATCTCGGCCATCTTCATGGGGCTGATCGCCTACATCATGTTCCCAGAATTCCTGAAGATGTGGGAAACGCAGGATTATTTCGGCGTGCCGGGGTTGTTCACCGTGCCATGGTGGCCGATCAAATTCGTGATCGCCAGCGGCTGTGCATTGGCTTGCGTGATCTTTGTGCTCAAGGTCATTTCGGCGCAGGATCGCCCCGACAGCCCCTCTCAAACAGACGAGCCCGTCGTATGAGCCCGATCGAGATTGGCCTGATCTCGGTCCTTGCCATCGTCTTTCTGATCTACGCGGGCGTTTACATCCCCGTCGCCCTTGGCGTCGTGTCCTTTGTGTCGATCTAGCTGATGCGCGACAACTTTACGCTGGCGCTGAACCTGCTCAAGGTGGCGGTGGGCGACAGCGCGATGGAGTATTCCTTTGCCACGATCCCGCTCTTCACCTTCATGGGGCTGGTGGTATCCAAGGCGGGGCTGGGCCGTGACATCTATGAAGTCATGACCATGCGCTTTCGCCGCGTCAAAGGCGGCATCGGCATGGCCACTGTGGGGGCCAACGCGGTCTTTGCCGCAGTCACTGGCTCGTCCATCGCTTCGGCCTCTGTCTTTACCAAAGTGTCTGTCCCGCAGATGATCGCACAAGACTACAACCCGCGCTTTGCCGTGGGCGTCGTAGCCGGGTCGTCCGTTCTGGGCATGATCATCCCGCCCTCGGCCATGCTGATCATCTATTCTTTCGTCTCGGAACAATCGGTGGGGGATATGTTTCTGGCGGGGATCATCCCGGGCATCATGCTGGCCATCGCCTATGTGGGCGCAATCTGGTTCATGGGGCGGTTCACGCCGAATTTCGTTGGCGGGCGGGTGGTTGAGGAGTCCGAGTGGATGAGCCGGGCAGAGATCGCCTCGAAAACCCTGCCGACCCTTGGCCTGATCACCGTCGTCCTTGGCGGGATCTACACCGGCTGGCTGACGGCGGTTGAAGCGGGGGCGACAGGGGCCTTGGTGGCCTTGGTCATCGCCATTCTGCGCCGGTCCATGTCCCCAAAGGGATTTTGGGAGGCGCTGCTGGAAACCGGCCATATCACGGCTGCGATCCTGTTTCTGATCACCGCCGCCTCGATCTATAGCCGGATGCTGGGCATGGCGGGTCTGCCCAACCAGTTGCAAGACCTGCTGGCGGGCAGTTCGGCGTCGTTCTGGACGGTGATGCTGCTTTACGTGCTGCTGATGCTGGTGCTGGGCACGCTGCTGGACACGGCCTCGATCATCCTGATCGTGGTGCCGCTGTTCCTGCCGCTGGTCGAGACCATGGATATGTCGCTGATCTGGTTCGGGATTATCACAGTGGTCGGTGCAGAGATCGGCCTGCTGACGCCACCGCTTGGGATATCCTGTTTCGTCATCAAATCCACGATCAACGATGACCGCATCTCGCTGAAGGACGTGTTCATGGGCGCGCTGCCCTTTGCCTTTGTCATGCTGGTCGTGTTGTTCATCCTGATCGAATTTCCGATCCTCAGCCTTGCCCTTGTGAACTAGGAGACTGCCTCATGCGCACCGTCACCGCCGACAACATCACCGATGTCTTTGCCGCCTATTTTGGCGAAGACACTGACCCGCGCACCCGCGAGGTGCTAGTGGCCTTGGCGCGCCACATCCACGATTTCGCCCGCGAAGTGAACCTGACCCATGACGAGTGGCGCAAGGGGATCGCGATGCTGGAACATGCGGGGCGCATCACAACGCCGGAGCGCAATGAATTCGTGCTGTTCTCGGATGTGCTGGGCCTGTCGTCGCTGGTGGACATGATGCATTCGTTGCCAGAGGCGACCTCGTCGTCGGTGCTGGGGCCGTTCCACGTCTCGAACCCGCCGCCGCTGGACATGGGCGGCGACATGCGGCGCGACTTTGACGGTCCGCTCTTGCTGGTCGAGGGGCAGGTGCGCGATACGGCGGGCAAGGCCATTGCGGGCGCGCAGATCGACATCTGGCAAACTGCGCCCAACGGCCTCTATTCCAGTCAGGATCCGGATCAGGATATCCATTCGTTTCATGGACTTATGACAGCCGATGCCACGGGGCACTTCCGCTTCACCACCGTGCGCCCGGTTGAATATACGGTGCCAAGCGACGGCCCCGTGGGCGAATTGCTGGAGGCTGCGGGGCGGCACCCGTGGCGGCCCTCGCATCTGCATTACATCGTCACAGCGCCCGGTTATAAGTCCTTGGTGACAGAGGTTTTTCCTGATGATGATCCCTATCTCGATCAAGACACGGTCTTTGGCGTGCGCGACGATCTGGTGATGCATTACAGCGAACGACCCGCCAGCGCCTTTCCCGATGGCATGGCCCTGTCGGGCACGGTCGAGACGCCGTTTCTCTATGTCAAGTTCGACGTGACCCTCTCGCCAGAGGCCTAGCCCAGTATCTCGGCATTGCGCGCCAGCACATCCACGCCTTGCATCTTCATGACATGCAGCATGTCGATGAAGATCCAGTTTTCTGACAGCTTGTCCCCGGCGCGCCGGTAGATATCGATCACCCGGAACTCTGCCGGGGTCTGCGTGGCGGGCAGGCCCATAAAGCCACCTGCGGGAATGGCGGTGAAGTTGGGCCAGCCGAAAAACCCGCCGTAATGCCCCTCGGCCAGACGGGCCAGATGACGGGTGGACGCGCGGTCCCTGAACCCGGCGCGAAAGGGGGCGGAATGCTGCTTGGCATAGCGTTCAATGGTATAGGACGCGCCAACCCCATGTGGCCCCCACCAGATCATGTCGTCATTCCACGTGCGCGCCAGTTCTTCCTCTAGCGGCAGACCCAGCGCCCATGTGCCCAGATCGTTGACCATCGCGTTGATCACGGCCAGCGTCTTTTGCCCCTCGGCCTCGGTTTGCGCGTCGTATAACAGCCCGTCATGGGTGATCGGCCCTGGCTGCACCAGATGCGCGGCGGTTTGCGGAGGAAAGGGATTCTGCCCGGCCTGCATCATCACATGCGGGATATCGAAAAAGAACGCGGTTTCAACGATCTTGCCCTCCGCGACGCGGTGGAACTCGCAATAGCGCAGGAATGTCATCTTGCGAGTGGGGCGGATGCCATACCATGGCGCGTCAAACAGGCCCATCAGGTGCCCCATGGACACAACCCATGTGCCGGTGAAACCGTCCATTTGGTTCAGCCCCGCGAAAAAGATATCCTCGCGTCGTTGCACGCGGGCAAAGGCGGTCAGGAACGGCTGCCAGAACGCCTCTGCCACCGCGTGTGCGCCTATCTGTTCATTGCAGGGGTGAAAGCCGCGCCAGTGCCAGTCGGGGCTGGCGTATTGGGCAAGGATACCTGCGACCGTCTGAGGCGAGGCCTGCGCCAAAGCGGTATGATAGCCCCGCACAAGGTCTTTTTCCGCCTGGAAATTCATCCGGTTACCCTTTGACCGCGCCTGCGGTCAGGCCGCTGACGATCTGGCGTTGGAAGAAGAGGATCAGCACGAACAGCGGCGCTGTGGCAGAGACCACGGCGGCCACCGCATACATCACGTTGCCCTCTTGCTGGACCGACCCGAGAAAGCTGGCGATGCGCGGCACCATGGTCTGATTGTCCTGGCTCAGCAGCATCGCGGTGACGGCAAAGTCATTGTACGCCAGCAGGAACGAAAACAGCCCCGTGGTGATCACGCCGGGCCACATCACCGGGATGATCACATGGCGAAACGCCTGAAAGCGGGTGCAGCCATCGACCATGGCGCTTTCGTCCAGATCCTTGGGGATGTTGAGGAAAAACGAATGCAGCATCCAAAGGGTAAAGGGCTGGTTGATCGCCACCAGCACGATGATCGCCGTGGG
>CALGTJ010000703.1 GCA_937901435.1 uncultured Rhodobacter sp.
CGCGATCAAAAAGACTGAAAAGACCAGCAAGCCAACCAAAACGGCCCCCAGTGGGATCAACAGCGCCTCGGCCCGGGGCATCCATGTGGAAAGCACGGATGCCCTTGGCGTTTGCTGTGATATGACAGAAATATCAGCCATATCTGCGGCTTAGCTTGTCGAGCCCAAGACACCTTCGACCAGATAATCCATGCTTTCGAGGGTGATATCATTTTCCACAAACGCCTCGCCCTGCGCAGCGATGACATTGCCTGCGTTGTCGTTCAGCGGGCCCTTGATGACGGAATAGCCGCCTGCCATGATCTCTGCCTTGGTGGCCTCGAACTGGGCGCGCGCGGCGTCTGATACGGCAGGGCCGAGCGGGCTCATCTTGATGAACCCATCGGCCAGACCGCCGCGCACAAAGTTGTCGATCGTCCCGCCCTCTTGCATGGTTTTGACCATGCCTGTGTAGACGCCAGCCCAGTTCCATTCGGCCCCGGTCAGGTATTTTTCTGGTGCCAGCGGGCTTTGATCGGCGTGATAGCCACAGACGAACGCGCCACGCCCGGCTGCGGTTTCCATGACGACCTTAGGCCCGTCCACATGGCAGGTGATGACGTCACAGCCCTGATCCGCCAGCGCGTTGGTGGCTTCGGCTTCCTTGACCGCCAGCGACCATTCGCCAGTGAAAATCACCTGACAGGTGATCGTCGGATCGACCTGCCGCGCGCCCAGCAGGAACGAGTTGATGTTCAGCAGAACCTATGGGATCGGCTTGGCCGCGACAAAGCCGATTTTCTTGGTGGTGGTCGCGTGGCCTGCGGCGATGCCGTTCAGGAACTGGCCCATACCGGTATAGCCGAAATAGCTGCCCACATTCATCGGGTGCTTGTCCGCCGACCACAGACCTGCGGCGTGCTGGAACCGCACATCGGGGTATTTCGGCGCGATCTCAAGGATATGGGGGTCGAAATAGCCAAACGAGGTTGGAAAGATCAGGTTTGCGCCGTCGAAATTGATCATGGATTCCATGGTGTTCTGCACATCCACGGTTTCTGGCACGTTCTCTTCTTCGATGACGGTGATGCCCTCCATCGCCTTCACGGCGGCGGCACCCTCGGCGTGGGCTTGGTTGTAGCCAAAGTCATCCTTGGGGCCGACATAGATAAAGCCGACGGTCAGTTCTTTGGAATGCGCGGCGGCCTGTGCGCCGGAAACGGGCAGGGTGGCCCCGGCGGCGGCAAGCCCCCCGAAGGCGGCGGTGTTCGTCAGAAAACGGCGTCCGTTGAGAGGTTTGAACGATGACATATGCGTGCTCCTTGGCGCGCCGAACATCTTGGGCTGGCGCGGATACGCTCGCAACGCCCAAGGAGGAATCGGCAGTTTTCAGTCTGTACGCTGGAAGATAGTCAGAGAGAGCGGTTCTGACGTATGCTAAGTTTAACCAATCCCGGTGCAAAAAATGCACCGCTTAATTATTGTGCATTTATCGGGGCGTTTTGCCTAGAATGCTTGTAATTCCAGCGCCTGACTAAGCTGTTGTACGAATTTCGCACTGGCCACGGGCAGGGCGCGCCCGCGCAACTGACCCAGCAGCAGATTGCCGGGGGCCACATCTCGGGGGTCCAGAGGGGCGGCGACAAGATCGGGGTGATCTTGCACGTTCAACCCGATAGGAAATTGAAAACAAAGCGCATTTTCGTGCAACACATAATGGCGCATAAAGTCGAAGGACTCGGCCTCGGCGATGGGCGAGACAATGCTGGACGTTGATTTCTTCGCGGCAATGTCCAGCAAGACCCGGATCGCATAGTTGGGATTGGGGGCGACATGCGGATGGGCAAGGCAGTCGCGCAGCCGCAAGGTGGGCCGCCCTGCCAGCGCATGAGAGCGGCGCATCACCACATAAATGGGCTGGGAAATTGCGGCGATCACTTCGAAATCGACCAGCACACGGGGTTCAAACACCAGCGCGATATCGCTGCTGAAGGTGCTGAGTTCCTGTTCCGCCTGCACCCTGTCGCGCACATTCACGCCAAAGGTCACGCCGGGATGATCGCGGCGATATTTGGCGATCTGATCTGGCAGAAAATAGGGTAACAGCGCCTGAGAGCAGGCTATCGACACATGCCCGCGCCGTTCGCCCGACAGATCCGCAACCTGCGACTGCACCCGTGTCAGATCGGACCGTTGTGCGCGGATATGCTGGATCAACAGCTCGCCGGCAGGGTTCAGGCGCACGCCGCGCGGCAGGCGTTCAAAGATCTCGGACCCAAAATCTTCCTCGAACCGGTTGATCCGACGGTTCAGCGCCGAGGCGGTGATATTCATATCCTCCGCCGCCTTGCGAATGGACCCGGCGCGCATCACGGCCTCTATGAACAGAAA
The DNA here is from genome assembly GCA_937901435.1 of uncultured Rhodobacter sp. Next base: position 2,371 of record CALGTJ010000703.1, read on the forward strand.
GTCCTGCAGGTGTTTCATGGGTGTTCGGTCCTGAGCGGTACATTTTTTGCACCAGTTAAGTGAATTCTTAGCATTTGTGCAAACGCTCTGATCGGCGGACGCTGAGCGCAATGACAAAAATCAAAACCGATTCACCCACAGGGAACCCGCAAATGACCCAGCTTTCACGTAGAAAATTCCTGACAACCAGCGGCGTCGCCATCGGCGCCGGGATGCTGCCCTTTCTCAAGGCGATGCCTGCACAGGCCGCAAATGGCGTGGTCGTGGCCGTGATGGGCCAGACCATCAACAGCCTCGACATTCATCGGTCCGGCACCAACCGCCCCAGTTACCAGGTGGCAGTAAATGTCTATGACCGCCTTGTCACCTTTGGCACAAAGACGCTGCCAGACGGCGGCATTTCCTATGATTATTCGGTGATCGAGCCCGAGATTGCCGAAAGCTGGGAGATCACGCCAACAGAGATGATTTTCAAGCTGCGCCCGGATGGTAAGTTCCACGACGGCACGCCGATCACCGCCGCCGATGTGAAATGGTCCTTTGACCGCGCCGTCACCCTTGGCGGGTTCCCCGGCGTGCAGATGAAGGCAGGTTCGCTGGAAAGCCCCGATCAGTTCGAGGCGGTCGATGATCTGACCTTCAAGATCAAGCTGATCCGCCCGTCCAAACTGACCCTGCCGGATTTGGCCGTGCCTGTGGCCATCGTCATCAATTCCAAGGTGGCGGCCGCCAATGCCACGGCGGACGATCCATGGGCGACGGAATATCTGCACACAACGCCCGCTGGCTCTGGTGCGTTCAAAGTCGCGCGCTGGAACCCCGGCGAGCAGTTGGTCTATGACGTGAACGCCGATTACACCTCTGGCCCCGTGCCGGCGGTCAAGCGCGTGATCTTGCGCGAGGTGCCCAGTTCTGCGACCCGTCGCGCGCTGTTGGAACGGGGCGATGTGCAGCTATCCTTTGATATGCCCAACAAGGACGCGTTGGAACTGGCCGGGATGGACGGGCTGGAAATCCAGACGACGCCTGTTGAAAACGCAATCTACTGTCTGTGTCCAAATCTCGCGTTCGAGCCCTTCAAAGACAAGCGAGTCCGCCAAGCCATCGCCTATTCTGTGCCCTACGCCGAGATCTTTCAGGCCTCGGCCTATGGGCGCGGTGAACCCATGTGGGGCGGGACAGAGGCCAGCCCGTCCACAATCGCATGGCCGCAGAAATTCCCCTATGACACCGATCTGGACAAGGCCAAGGCCCTGCTGGTCGAGGCGGGCTATGGCGATGGGTTCGAGGTGCCTCTGTCCATCGACCTCAGCCAGTCCGACTGGATGGAACCCGCCGCGCTGCTGATCCAGGAAAACCTTGCCAAGATCGGCATCACCGCCACCATCGACAAGATCCCCGGCGCGAACTGGCGCACCGCCTCGCTGGTCGAAAAACGCCTGCCGCTGGCACTGGAAACCTTCGGCGGCTGGCTAAACTACCCGTGCTATTATTTCTTCTGGGCCTATCAGGACGGGCACCTGTTCAACTCGTCCAACTACCGCAACGACGAGGTCGAGGCGCTGACCGACGAGAACCTGCATATGGAGGTCGACAACCCCGAATATGCGCCCAAAATCACGCGTATGATCGAGATTGTCTGGGACGAGGTGCCCCGGATCGCCCTGTGGCAGCCTGCGCTGAACGTGGGCATGAACGGGGTGACGGATCTGGAATACTGGTTCCACCGTCAGCTTGACGCGCGCAACCTGAAAGAAGTCTAAGCACATGGCTGGGCGAGGAAAAACCATAGCGTTGCGCGTCGCCCAGTCCATTCCGGTGGTCATCGGCGTGATCATCGTCAGCTTCTTGCTGACCCGCGCCTTACCGGGCGACCCGGCGGTCTATTTCGCCGGGGACGCCGCGGATGAGGCAAGCATCCAGCAGGTGCGAGAGGCCTTGGGTCTGGACAAGTCCTGGCCTGTGCAATTCGCGTTATATGTGGGCGATCTGCTGCGCGGAGATCTGGGCGTTTCGCTGACCACAGGCCAGCCCGTTTTGGCGGAACTCTCGCGCCGCTTGCCTGCCTCGCTGGAACTGACCCTGACCGCCTTGATCCTGTCCTGCGCCGTAGCCGTACCGCTGGGCGTCATGGCCGCCACGCGTCCCGGTTCATGGCGCGATCACCTGTGCCGGGTGGTGGTGACGGCGGGGGTGTCCTTGCCGACTTTTTTTACCAGTATCTTGTTGATTTACATATTTTATTACTTTCTTGGGGTGTCGCCCTCGCCACTGGGTCGCCTGGATTTCATGTTCCTTGAACCGGACCGGATCACCGGGTTCTACCTGATCGACAGCGCCCTCGTCGGCGATTGGGAGACCTTTGTCGCCACCGCCAACCAGTTGATCCTGCCCGCCGTCACGCTGGCCCTGTTCACCATGGCCCCGATCGCCCGCATGACCCGCGCCGCCATGCTACAAGCCCTCTCGTCCGACTATGTGCGCACCGCCCGCGCCGCTGGCCTGACCACGCGCAAGGTCCTGTACGGATACGCTTTCCGCAACGCCTTGCTGCCGGTTGTCACGACGCTGGGCATGGTGTTTTCCTTTACCCTCGGGGCCAATGTACTTGTCGAGAAAGTCTTTGCCTGGCCCGGCATCGGATCTTATGCAATCGAGGCGCTTGTGGCGTCCGATTATGCCGCCGTGCAGGGGTTTGTCCTTGCCATGGCGCTGCTGTTCGTGGCGCTCAATCTTGTGATCGACATCTCGTACTCGCTGATCGATCCGCGCATCGGGTTTGACGCAAAATGACCGATATTCCCGATACCCAGACCCCCGATACCCAGACCTCAGGTTGGATCAGCCACGCCGTCTATATCATGCGGGAAAATCCGGTCACTTTGCTGGCCTTCGTCCTGTTCGCGATGTTCATTGCCTGCGCGATCTTTGGCCCCGCGCTGGTGCCCTATGATCCGCTCGCCTCTGACACCTCTGTCGCCTTGCAACCACCCTCAGCCGCCCATTGGTTCGGTACCGACAGCCTTGGGCGCGATGTGTTCAGCCGCGTCATCGTCGCCACGCGGCTGGACCTGACGATCTCTGTCGCCGCCGTCGCCATTTCTTTCGTAATCGGGTCCATCCTTGGGGCCATCGCGGGCTATTGGGGCGGCTGGATCGACGCGGTCCTGAACCGGGTGCTGGATACGATCATGGCCTTTCCGCTGTTCGTGCTGGCCATGGGGATCGTCGCAGCACTGGGCAATACGGTCGAAAACATCATCTACGCCACAGCCCTGATCAACATCCCGTTTTACGCGCGCCTTGTGCGGGCAGAGGTGAATATCCGCCGCGACGCGGGCTTTGTTCAGGCGGCCAAACTGGCGGGCAACACCGACCTGCGCGTGCTGGCCTTTCACATCTTTCCCAACGCCCTGCCGCCGATGATGGTGCAGGTCTCGCTGAACCTTGGCTGGGCGATCCTGAACGCCGCTGGCCTCAGCTTTATCGGTCTTGGCGTGCGCCCGCCCACACCCGAATGGGGCATCATGGTGGCCGAGGGCGCGAATTTCATCGTCTCGGGCGAGTGGTGGCTGGCGCTGTTTCCCGGTCTCTGGCTGATGCTGGCGGTCTTTACCTTCAACCTGATGGGCGACGGATTGCGCGATCTGGTCGACCCCCGTCAACGCAAGTGAAGACCCCGCAGATGAGCTTCCTCAGCATCAAGAACCTCGGCGTCAGCTTTGCCACTCGAAAAGGGCCCGTCAGTGCCGTGCGCGATGTCAGCCTGACGTTGGAAAAGGGTGAAACCCTTGGCATCGTGGGGGAATCCGGTTCTGGGAAATCTGTCACCTCCTATGCGTTGACCCGCATCCTTGACGCGGGCGGCAGCATCACGGCGGGCGAGATCCGGTTTGACGGGATCGACCTGCGCGCGGCCACCAACCCAGAGATGCAGGACATTCGCGGCCGCGAGATTTCGATGGTCTTCCAGAACCCGCGCGCCGCGCTGAACCCGATCCGCAAGGTCGGTCATCAGATCGAGGACGTGCTGCGCCGCCATTCCCGAGCAACCCGCTATGACGCCCGCTCCAAAGCCATCGAGGCGCTTGAGGCGGTCCGGATCAAGGACGCCGCCGCGCGCTATGAGCCTATCCGTTCGAGCTGTCAGGCGGCATGTGCCAGCGCATCGTCATCGCAATCGCGCTGGCCTGTGACCCCCGCCTGTTGATCGCGGATGAACCAACAACAGGCCTTGATATCACGACACAAAAGGCCGTGATGGACCTGATCACCCAGCTGTCGCGCGACCGGGGGATGAGCACGCTGCTGATCACCCACGACCTTGGCATGGCGGCACAATATTGCGACCGGATCGTGGTGATGAAGGACGGCGAGTTGGTCGAAGAGGGCAGGCCCGCGACCTTGTTCGCGCAGGCCAAACACCCCTACACGCGCAAACTCGTTGCCGCGACCCCGCGCAAAGGGGCCAGTATCCGCGAGTTGCTACCCGCGGAGGCGCGCAAACCGTTGAAACAGTATATCCCCGGTG
>CALGTJ010000704.1 GCA_937901435.1 uncultured Rhodobacter sp.
GTCTGGCCGCACATGCTGAAACATGTGTCCTCGCCCGACTTCACCACCGACAGCACAACCGGCAAGCTCTCTTTCCATGATTGGATCGGGACCGACTGGGCCTTCTTCTTCAGCCATCCGGCCGATTTCACGCCGGTTTGCACCACCGAAGTGGGTCGCACCGCGCAACTGGCAGAACAATTCGCCGCCCGTGGCGTCAAACCGATCGGTCTGTCCACTGACACTGTCGGCGAGCATATGAAATGGATCGAGGATGTGAACGACACGCAGCACACGACGCTGCGCTTTCCCATTGTGGCCGACCCGGATCTGAGCATCGCGAAACTCTATGACATGATCCACCCGAACGAGAGCGTGACCGCCGCCGTGCGGTCTGTCTTTATCATTGATCCGGATAAGAAAATCCGTCTGACAATGACCTATCCGATGAACGTCGGGCGCAATTTCGACGAGGTTCTGCGGGTGATCGACGCATTGCAAACCGCCGACCAGTTCAAGATCGCCACACCTGCCGATTGGGTGCCCGGTCAAGACGTCATCATCCCACCATCCGTGACAGAGGCAGAGGCAAAAGCCGCCTTTCCGCAAGGCTACACCACTCTGCGCCCGTATTTGCGCACCGTTTCCCTCTGACACCCCATCCCCCCTTTACAGGAGTATTTGCCATGAAAACCCTCACCGCCATCGCACTGATCGCCAGCCTCGCCCCCTTTACCGCCAACGCCCAACAAGCGCCGGGCGGGCATTTCATCGAAAACTGGGATCTGGATGAAAACGGCGCTGTCTCTTTGGACGAGATGACCGAGAAACGCGGCGATGTGTTTTACATGTTCGACGTGGACGAGAACGAGATCCTCGATGCCGCCGAATATGTGCTGTTCGACGAGACCCGCGCCGCCGACATGGCCGCGAATGCCGAAGGTCACGGTAAAGGAGCAGGTAGGATGCAAGAAGGTCTGACGCTGGCCTTTAATGACACAGATGGCGACGGACAGGTCAGCCGCGCCGAATTTCTGGCCCATACCGCCGATTGGCTGGCTATGGTGGACAGAGACGCAGACGGCGTCATTACGTCTCATGATTTTGGGCCAAGGAAAAACTAACTGATGCTCAATCGTTAGCCGTTAGCCGGAGGCACCCATGTTCGAAAGTCTGACCGCAGAGACACTTGCAAGGATACAGTTCGCCTTTACTGTGTCCTTTCACATCATTTTTCCGGCGTTTTCCATCGGTCTGGCCAGCTATCTGGCCGTTCTGAATGCCCTGTGGCTGAGAACGCGGGATCAGACCTATCTGACACTGTTCACCTACTGGAAAAAGATCTTTGCGGTGGCCTTTGGCATGGGCGTCGTCTCTGGCATTGTGATGTCCTACCAGTTCGGCACAAACTGGAGCGTGTTTTCAGACAAGACAGGCCCCGTCCTTGGCCCGCTTATGGCCTACGAGGTGCTGTCGGCCTTCTTCCTTGAGGCCGGGTTCCTTGGCATCATGTTGTTCGGGCGCGAGCGCGTGGGCGACAAGCTGCATATGTTTGCCACGGGCATGGTCGCCTTTGGCACGCTGATGTCGGCCACATGGATCCTGTCGGTGAATTCATGGATGCAGACACCTGCGGGCTATAGCATCAACGAGGTCGGCCAGTTTGTGCCAGAGGATTGGTGGGCCATCGTGTTCAACCCCTCTTTCCCCTATCGATTGGTGCATATGGTGCTGGCCGCCTACCTGACAACGGCACTTGTGGTCGGGGCTGTCGGGGGTCTTCACCTGCTGCGCGACCGCGCAGATATGGCGGCGCGGCGGATGTTTTCCATGGCCATGTGGATGCTGATCACCGTCGCCCCCTTGCAGATTTTAGCGGGCGATTTCCACGGGCTGAACACGCTGGAACACCAGCCCGCCAAAGTCATGGCGATGGAGGGGCATTACGACAGCCACCCCGACGGCGCGCCGCTGATCCTGTTTGGCATCCCCAATCCAGAGGAAAAGCGGATCGATTACGCGGTACAGATCCCGAAACTGTCCAGCCTGATCCTGAAACACGATCTGAACGCGCCATTGGCCGGGCTGGATACGATCCCGGATGAGGATGAACCCCCCGTCGCGATTGTGTTCTGGAGCTTTCGGGTGATGATCGCCCTCGGCTTTGCCATGCTTGGTCTTGGCGCATGGAGCCTGTGGCGTCGCCTGCGCGGACGCCTTTATGACGACCCGCTGCTGCACCGTGCTGCCATCGTGATGGGACCGATGGGCTTTGTCGCCGTTCTGGCCGGGTGGATCACCACAGAGGTCGGCCGCCAGCCCTATACCGTCTATGGCCTGTTGCGTACCTCTGACAGCCTCGCACCCGTGGCCGCACCTGCGGTTGCAGCCTCACTGATGGCCTTCATCGTGGTCTATTTCTTTATCTTCGGGGCGGGCACATTCTATCTGCTGCGGATGATGAACAAACGCCCCGCCACGCCGCATCTGGGGCTAAAGGACGGGCCGATCCGCACCGCAAAAATGGCGCGCATAGCACCAGACGTCCCCAACGCAACCCCCGGTGAATAGGATAATCTGAAATGATTTTCGAACTTTCTTTCATCTGGGCGGGCATTATCGCGTTTGCCGTGCTGACCTATGTGATCCTTGATGGGTTTGACCTTGGCGTCGGTATCCTGTTTCCCTTCGCCAGAGGAGAGCGTGACAAGTCGACCATGATGAACTCTATCGCGCCGATCTGGGACGGCAATGAAACATGGCTGGTGATGGGGGGCGGCGGACTGTTCGCTGTGTTTCCGCTGGCCTATGCCGTGATCATGCCCGCGCTTTATATGCCGATCATCCTGATGCTGCTGGCGCTGGTGTTTCGCGGCGTCGCGTTCGAATACCGCTGGCGCACAGAGCGGTGGAAACCCGTCTGGGACGTGGGCTTTTTCGGTGGCTCCGTCGTCGCGGCCTTCATGCAGGGGATCGCGCTTGGCGCTTTGGTGCAAGGCATCGAGGTCGCGGATCGCGCCTATGCCGGGGGCTGGTGGGACTGGCTGAGCGTGTTTTCGATCCTGACGGGCGTGGCTGTTGTGATCGGTTACGCCTTGCTTGGGGCCACATGGCTGGTGCTGAAAACCGAGGACAGCCTGCAGCGGCAAATGCAGGGGTATGCGTGGTGGCTGGCCGTCGGAACGCTTGGTTTTATTGGTGTCGTCAGCCTGATGACCCCGTTTCAGGACCCAGAGTATTTCCGCCGCTGGTTCGATATGCCCGGCGTGTTCTTTAGCGTGCTGATGCCCGTCTTGATGCTGATCACCACTTGGCTTCTGTTCACCGGACTGTCTGCGGGCAGGGATTTGCAACCGTTTCTGGCCTCTCTAAGCCTCTTCGTGCTGTGTTTCATCGGCATAGGGATCAGCTTTTACCCCCATATCGTCCCCCCCGGCCTGACCATCGCAGAGGCCGCCGCCCCTGACAGCAGCCTGAAATTCGCGCTGGTGGGCACGGTGGTGCTGATCCCGCTGATCCTCGGCTACACCGCCTATGCCTATTGGGTGTTTCGCGGCAAGGTCGACCCCGAGGAGGGCTATCATTGAAACAAAATGGCACCCTTGGACGCCTTCTGTGGTTCGCGGCGATCTGGCTGGCCAGCGTGGCGGTCCTTGCCATTGTCGCCCTGCTGATCCGCGCTGCGATCTATTGAAACAAAACAGGCCCCGCCGGAACGGGGCCTTTTTTATTGGAGAGCACCGTGCAACCAAGAAAACAGAGATTGTTACCACGAACCCATTTAAGAGGACTATTTCGACTTCTGAGTATCCGTTTCTTGGGGTTTACTCCGCGCATCAATCATACCTTTTGCGGCAGCTAAAAGCATAAGGCGTTCCTTAGGTTCTAGCTGAGACAATAAGGCAAGCGCCTCAAAATCATGAGCCTCTAGGTCTTTAAAATCAGGACATAAAGTAATCGCGCGAATATCGACTTTCGCAGCTGCGGCAAGCGCGACCAGCGTCTTATAAGTCGGATTTTTCACTTTCTTTTCAATAATGTCTCGCACACCCGTATGACCCATGCCCGCTGCCTTTGCCCAAGCGGAGGCGGTTAAACCTTTTGCTCGGATGATCGCTTGGAGGTTCTCCGCAATAAGGTTAGTGAGGTCATCGTCGTCATCCATGGACGCTTGGTCATCCTTTGTACTGGTTGGCTGGATTAGGATATCACCTTTTTCTATTCAGTAATTAACTCAGGCCGTGGCGGGCTGGTCCTGTTTCAGGCACCACCAGTTATAGGCAAAGACCGCGACGATCACCGCTGCCCCGACTGCCTCGATGGCGACATCCGACCAGAACACACCGATGATCGCCGGGATCATCAGCGCGCGCGGGATCAGCGAGATATGGGTGAACAGGAACCCCTCCAGCACCGCGGCAAAAGCGGCCAACGCCAGCATCACAATCACCCCGTTCCACAACACCAGCGGCAGCGGACCGCCCATAATAATTGGCTCGTTGAACACCATGAACAGCGGGATCAGATAGAGACCCTTGGCGTATTTCCACGCCTGAAAGCTGGTCTCCATCGGTTTTGACCCCGCGATCGCCGCGCCGGCAAAGCCCGCAAGGGCTACGGGAGGCGTCACGTTGCTGTCCTGCGAATACCAGAACACCAGCAAATGCGCGATCAGCACCGGTATCCCGAACTCATTTACAAGCGCCGGACCCACAAGAATGATCAGCACGATATAGGCCGCCGTCACCGGCAGACCCATCCCGAGGATCAAGCTGGCAATCGCCACCAGCAACAGCGCCAGCACCAGATTACCGCCCGAAAAGGCAATCATCATGGCCGAAAATTTCAGGCCAAGCCCGGTCAAACCCACGACGCCCACGATAATCCCGGCCACCGCACAGGCGATGGACACCGCCACCGCATTGCGCGCGCCCAACTCAAGCGCTTGCAGGATCATCAATACACCGCGCTTCAGCATGGCGAGGAAATTATCGACCGACGGTTCATTCCTCGAAAACGTCCACAAGGACCGCGCACCAGCGGCGAAAAGCACCGCCAAAATGGCGAAAAAGCCGACCCGCATCGGGGAATAGCCGACAATCAGGAAGTAGGTCAGCGCCACCAGCGGCAGCAGGAAATGCCACCCGCCGATCAGGACTTCGCGGGTCTTGGGCAGTTCATCCGCCGGGATGCCCTTCATCCCCAGCTTGACGGCGGCGATATGCACCAGCAGATAGACCGACCCGAAATAGAGAAAGGCGGGAAAGATCGAGACCAGCACGATGTCCACGTAAGGCACACGGGTGAACTCGCTCATCAGGAACGCACCGGCCCCCATCAGCGGCGGCATGATCTGTCCGCCCGTCGAGGCGGCGGCCTCGATTCCCCCCGCCTGTGCGAGGCGATAGCCCAGCTTTTTCATCAGCGGGATCGTAAAGGCCCCGGTGGTCACTACATTGGCAATGGCAGAGCCAGAGATCGACCCCATGCCCGCAGAGGCGATCACGGCGGCTTTGGCCGGGCCGCCGCGCTGTTTTCCGGTCGCCGCATAGGCCAGATCGATAAAGAACTTGCCCGCGCCCGTGACCTCTAGAAACGCGCCAAACAGCACGAACACAAAGATGAACGTCGACGCCACACCCAGCGGAATCCCATAGATCCCCTCTGCGCCAAGGGTCATCTGGCTGGCGACCCGGTCGATGGAATATCCGCGATGGTTCATGATGCCGGGCAGATAATCCGACAGCCACGGCAGCGGGCCACGGGTTCCGCCAAAGGCATAAAGCAGGAACACAGCGCCGATGACGGTCATCACCAGTCCCACACAGCGGCGCGCAGCCTCCAGCACCAGCAGCACCGTGACAATCCCCATGGCCACGTCGATCTGACGCGGGAAAATGGCGTTGGCGATGATGTCGATGTTCCACGGCACCCAGCCGCCGACCACAATCGATACCGCAATCAGCGCGCCGTCAATGGCCCAGCCAACCGGGCCGCGATGACGCGCCGACCCAGAGACCGGATAGATCAGAAAACACAGGACGAGGATAAATCCAAGGTGGATCGGCCGCTGGTAAAACAGGCCTAAGGGCTGCACCCCGGCCGCATAAAGCTGAAACAGCGACAGGGTGATGCCGACGATGGTGATCAGCTTGAGCATGACCCAGCCCGGCATGGCAGGCTGTGGATCTACGGCGACGCTTTCGCTCATGTCTTGGTCCTTTTCGGGTCCCATGAAATTTGGGGGTATTGGGGGATAGTCTGCACCGCTAGGGCGTGGTCAGGGCGATTTTCACCCGCGCGTGTGGCGCGATACTGGATAGCGAGACAACGGCGTCGCCCACTTGCAGGCGGTGATCGACAGCCGCATTACCAGTGCGCAGGATATAGGCATTGCCGGGCACAGGCTCGTTCAGGTCAATAATCCAGTAACCGCCCTGCCCGTCCGACATCTGTTTGCCCCGTCCGGGAATGTGATCCAGCCCGGCGGCAGCATCGGGCCAATGCGAGCGGTTCAGCACCATCTCACCCCCCAGATTCAGATAGCAATCGGTGACTTCAAAGCCTTTGACCGAGTGCCGCCACAACAGGCACCATGCCCCGCCCTCGTCCACGGTCAGGTCTGCTATGACCCTGCCGTCGTCAAGCGTTGCGGTCAGTTGCGCGGCCATGATCTGAGATGGAAAAAAGAGGAGCGCCAAAAGCGCTCCTCTCAACTTTAGCCTCACTGTCGGCTCACGGACGCAGACGATCAGGGATGGTCGCGCCGATTTCCTCGTAGTAGCGGATCGCACCGGGGTGCAGTGGGATCGGCGTTGCGGCCAGCGTGAATTCGACCGTGGTCTGGTTCGCAGCCGGGTGAATGGCCTGCATATCAGCGATGTTTTCGAACATTGCCTTTGTGATCGTATAGGCCAGATCGTCGGACATTTCGCTGGACGCGACCAGAACGTTTGGCACGCCCAAAACAGTGACGTCAGCGTCAACACCAGTATAGATGCCGCCTGCCAGAGTGGTCTTGGCGAACAGAGGCTCTGCCGCTTGCGTCGCCGCGATCTGCTCGTCACTCAGGGTGACCATTTTGATCGAGTTGGTGGTCGCAAGGTTGAGGATCGACGAGGTCGGTGCCCCCACGCTCCAGAATCCGGCGTCGATATCGCCGTTGCCCAGCGCGTCAGCGGTTTCGTTAAAGTTCAGGCGCTGCTCGTCGATGTCCTCATAGCTCATGCCAGCTGCAGACAGCACAGCCGCCGCGTTGACCTCTGTGCCAGAGCCGGGCGCGCCAACAGAAACGCGCTTGCCCTTGAGGTCGGACAGTGTTTCGATCCCGCTGTCAGCCAGCGTGACGATCTGGATCATATTCGCATAAAGCGAGGCAATTCCGACAACCATTTCAAGGGGTTGACCGTCAAAACGGCCTGTTCCGGTCTGTGCCTGATAGACGGTATCAGCCAAGGCAATCGCCAGATCAGCGTCACCGCGCGCGATCAGACCCATGTTTTCAACAGAGGCCCCAGTGACCTCTGCCGTGGCGGAATAGCCCTCGATGTGGTTGTTGATCACCTCGGCAAGGCCGCCGCCCATGGGGTAGTACACACCGCCGGTGCCGCCGGTGGCGACTGACAGTTGCTGTTGTGCGAAAACGGGCGCAGACGCCAGAATGGCGCTCGCCGCGAGTATGGACACGAATTTCATGATTTCCTCCCTGTGAATTCAACGTCGTATATAGAGAGATTAATGAAAATTGTAGACCTTTAAATACCCTGCGACAGAAAAAATTGGCCGCAATCAGGCCGTCGAAAACCAACAATCCGGCATCAGAGGAGAGCAAGCGCTGTGACGTTCGCTCTAATCGACACAGACCACATCGACCGACTGCGCGTTGATCTGATCACCCGAGGCGCGCAGATGGCCGATCACCGGGCTGACGTCGGAATAATCGCGCCCGTATCCCACGACGATATGGTTCGTGCCCACCAGCGTCGCATTGGTGGGATCATACTCTATCCAGCCCTGCTCTGCCCCGCACCAGGCCTGCACCCACGCGTGCATCGCATCGACACCCTCCAGCCGCGCCGCGCCGGGCGGCGGCAGGGTGCGCAAATAGCCACTGACGTAACCTGCTGGAATCCCAAGGGATTGCAGGGCAAGGATCATGATATGCGACAGATCCTGACAGACGCCGCGCTTTTGCGCAAACGCCTCTGCGGCATCTGTGTCCACCGTTGTGGCGCTGGCATCAAAGGTCATTTCTTCATGCAAGGCCGCGCCGATCCGGATGATCGTCTGGGCAACAGTGTCACCCTTCCGGGCAACACGGGCTGCGAAACCGGCAATCTCGGCACTGGGCGACAGCCGATACGACGGCCCCAGGAAATGCACCGGGGCTGCAGGGCCAAGTTCGCGGCACAACGCGACCTGTCGGTGCAACCCGGCGAGATCAGGTGAAAGATCCAACCAGTCTTGCGGGGCGAAAACATCCACGCGACAGGCCAGCCGGATGCTCATGTCGTGATGGGGACTGGTGTGCAGAATCGAGGTCAGCGCATTGCCAAAGAAATCGATGCGGTCCTGCCGTTCGTCCGGGTCCGGCGTCACATCGATCAGATTGGCGGCAACCCATTGACGCCCCGCAATTTTCTTGGGCAGAACACGCACCAGATGGCGGCCATTCCCGGCCGGATGCGCGTAACTGTGCGAAATTGTCAGTCGAATGTCATATATCATGCGGCTCACACCAGATGGGTCACGGTCAGCGCGTCCGACAGGGTCCAGATATCCTTTTCGACCTGACGCAACTCGTCTGACGTCAATCTGTCTGCTGTTTTGGTCGCCAGCAAAGTCTCCAGCGCCAGCACCTTACGCGACACCGGGGTCAGCACATGGCTTTCGCCATGGCCGGGCAAATCGGCGATATGATGACGCGCGCGGGTGATATGATAGCGGATCGCGCGCGGGTTCTGGTCGTCCAGCCCCAGCAGATCCAGCACAGAGGTGCGATCAGCAATGATCGTATAGCGCATTCGGTGAGAAATCACGCTATCGCCAATTTCAAGCGCCAGATCCAGAGCGCCGTCGGGCGCGTCCTCTGCGGTGAGATGCGCCAACATATGCGACATAGAGGCGGCCCGTTCCAGAGACATCCCGAGGCTAAGGAACCGCCAGCCCTCAGAGCGGTACATATTCTCGTGCACAAGCCCGGCAAACCCTGTGACCTGCCGCAACAAGACGCTGATTTCACGCGGAACTTCATCCAGCGGCACGCGACGCCCGTCCAGCGCGCGCTTCATCGTCACCAACCCGCGCAGGGCCATCATCCCGTCGGGGGAAAACCGGTCGCCAATGCGGGCTGCGGACTGAAACCCAAGTTCCAGCGGAGCGCCGAACCGTTCGGCAAAGGCAGTCACATTCGGTGCAACGTCATGCAGTAAATTGCGCCGCAAATAGACCAGCAAAGCCGCGTCATGGCTCGCCCCGTCACAAATGCGCGCGTAATAGGCCCGAAACAGCCGCATGTTCAACTCGGCCCGTTCCACATACCGGCCAAGCCAAAACAGGTTGTCCGCTGCCCGACTGGTTAAGGCCACGCCATAGGTCTGACGCATGGTGGTGGCAGTGTCAGAGGCAAGCAGGCTGGGTTTTGGCACGGGTGCGTCACTGACCACCCAGACATCGGCCACCCGCCCACCGCGCTGCATGGCAAAGGCCTTGGCATCATTGCCCGCACTGACCCGCGCATAACCGCCCGGCATCACCTGCCAGCCCTGTTTGCCGCGCGACAAGAACAGGCGCACACAGAGGGGGCGCGCCACAAGTTCGCCGTTCTCAAAGGTGGGCGTGGTCGAAAGCGTCACAGCCTCTTGCCCGACCAACTCTCGGCCGGAGTCCTGCAAAAGGGTTGTGATCCGCGCCAGTTCCGCCCCCTCAACCTCTGAGGGCAGCACCGTCTTATCCATGCTGGTCATCAGCGGAATCGTCGAAAAAGCAGAGCCGATCATCATCTTGTCGCGGTTTGCCAGCACATGATCCCGCTCGCTTTGCTGACCACACCACCATGTCGCAATATTGGGCAGTTTTAGCGCATGACCCAGCGTTTCACGCGCAATTTTAGGCAAGAACGCCATCAACGCACGGGTTTCCAGTACGCCACTGCCCACCGCGTTCACCGTGTTCAGGGTCTGGTTGCGCAACGCATCCAGCAATCCGGGCGTGCCCAGCAAAGAGTGCGGATCCAGTTCCAGAGGATCGCACAGCCCCCCCGGCACCCGGTTCCACAGCAGGCTGATCGGCTTTAGTCCGGCCACAGTGCGCACGAACGCGCGCCCCTTTTGCACCACCAGATCCTCGCCCTCGACCAGCAACAGGCCAAGGTAGCGCGCGATATAGGCGTGCTGGGCATAGTCCTGATTCATCGGCCCTGGCGACATCAGCGCGATTTCGCCCTCGATCTGCCCACGCAGGGCAAAAAGGGTTTTTTGGAAGCTCTGAAAAAAGCTGGCCAGCCGATAAACAGGGGCCGCGGAAAAGAAATTGGGAAAAACCTTGCCCATGGCCACCCGGTTTTCGATGGCAAATCCAACACTAGAGGGCGCTTCGATCAGATCGCTGATCACCCACCAGCGCCCATCGGGGCCACGCCCGATCTCGAAGGACAGAAAGTTCAGATGATTTTCCGCCGCAGGCTGAACCCCGACCATGGGCCGCAGCCACGCCGGGTTCTGGCTGAGCAGCGTGGCAGGAAGCTGCCCTGCGGCGACCAGATCGTTGGCCCCGTAAAGATCGCGCACCACCTGTTCCAGTAAGTCGGCCCGTTCGATCAGCCCGGCAGAGATCTCTGCAAACTCGCCCTCGCTCAGGATCACGGGCATATGGCTTAGCGGCCACTCGCGTTCGGTCGAATCCGTCTCTTCGTATTGGCGGTAACGCACGCCCGCATCGCGCAGGTATTGATCGCCGCGCGCGAACCGCTTGGCCAGGTCATCCGCGCTGAGATTGCTGATATGGTCGATGAACGGCGCCCATGCGGGTTTGACCGTGCCGTCAGCGCCCAGCATTTCATCCCGTCCCCCCGCCGTCTTTGCATAAGACGCCAGCAAGTCACGTTTGGCTTCAGATGAGGCGACCGTGCGCGGTGTCAGCACGGATCACAACCCCGGCCGTCGGCGCAGATCCAGCGTCATCGGAAATTCGGGATGCGGCGTCTCGCGCGGCGGTTCAAACGGGCCAACAGTATGCCCCATCGCCTCGAACCTGCTCAACCTGCGTGCCTCAGCCTCGTTTCCATTCACCGGAAAGGTGTCAAAATTCCGCCCCCCCGGATGCGCCACATGATATCGGCAGCCACCCAGCGACTTGCCCGTCCATGTATCGTAGATATCAAAGGTTAAGGGCGCGTCAACGTCCAACACCGGATGCAGCGACATGGCCGGTTTCCACGCTTTATAACGCACACCACCCACCCGCTCGCCTGTTTTAGGGGTCAGACTAAGAGGCACAAACCGCCCGTTGGCCGTCACCCGATAGCGATCCGGGTTCGCCCCACTCAGACGCACCTGAAGGCGCTCGACAGAGCTATCCGTATAACGCACGGTCCCGCCAATCGCGCCGGTTTCGCCCATCACATGCCAAGGTTCCAGCGCCTGACGCAGTTCCAGCGTGACGCCCTCATAGGTGACCTCTCCGCAGAAGGGAAAACGGAACTCTGCCTGCGCCTTGAACCAGTCGGCCTCCAGCGCCATGTCGTGGCCGCGCAGATCGGCCAGCACATCGAGGAAATCGTCCCAGATGAACGCGGGCAGCATAAAACGGTCATGCAGGGTGGTGCCCCAGCGGGTCAGGTTGCCGCTGATCGGGCTCTCCCAACAGCGCGCGATGATGGCGCGCAACAGGACCTGTTGCGCAAGGCTCATGCGCGGGTTGGGCGGCATTTCAAAGCCGCGGAATTCGACCAGACCCAGACGGCCCGTAGGACCATCGGGCGAGAACAGCTTGTCGATGCAGATCTCTGTGCGGTGGGTGTTGCCCGTCACGTCGATCAGCGAATTGCGCAGCAAGCGGTCGGTCAGCCACGGCGGCGGAGGGGTGCCTTCGGTCGGTGGCCAGATCTGGTCAAGCGCGATCTCAAGTTCATACAACTGGTCATGGCGCGCCTCATCGATGCGCGGCGCTTGCGACGTTGGGCCCACGAAAGTGCCCGAAAACAGGTAGGACAGGCTTGGGTGGCGCTGCCAGAACAGGATCAGGCTTTTCAACAGGTCCGGACGACGCAGGAACGGGCTGTCAATCGGTGTCGCGCCCCCGACGACAACATGGTTGCCACCGCCGGTGCCCGTATGCCGCCCGTCGACCATGAATTTATCTGTGCCCAGACGGGTTTGGCGCGCCTCTTCGTAGACGGTTTCAGTGGTGCGCACGCAATCGGCCCAGCTTGCAGCGGGGTGGATGTTCACCTCTAGTACACCGGGATCAGGCGCGACGCGGATCACATCGATGCGCGGATCATGCGGCGGGCTGTAGCCCTCGATCAGCACGCGGCGCCCGATGGTCTTGGCGGCGTGTTCGGTGGCCGCGATCAGGTCCAGATAATCCTCCAGCTTTTCCACGGGTGGCAGGAAAACGCAGAGCTTGCCATCCCGCGGCTCGACCGAAATCGCGGTGCGCACGCGGCCTGTCAGGTCAGCGCTCAGCGACTGCTCGTTCTGCTGCTGGCTGGCGCTGGTGTCCTCGGTGCGGCTGGCAATTGCCTGCTCTCGCACGGCGGGATCAGGCAGCGGCGCGCGCTGTTCCGTGGGGTCTTGCGGGGTCATAAAGGGATAGTCGGACTCTGGGATATGGGGCAGTGTGCCCAGTGGCAGACGGTAGCCCACGGGGCTGTCCCCGGCCACGAGAAAGACCTTGCCCCGCCGCAAATTCCACACTTCAGACAACCACTTGCTTGACGCTTTGGCCTGCCAGCGCTGGACCGGAAGCACATAGCCCGCCGCCGTGGTCAGACCGCGTTCGAACACTTTGGCGATGCGCGCGCGCTCTTCGGGGTCTTTCAGTTTCGAATTCTCGGGCGTGACATTTTCCGGCAGATTGGCCTCTTTGATGATCCACTCTGCGGGGTCTTCAAAGGCGGGCAATACGTTGGTCTTGGGCACGTCAAGATAGGCCGCAATCTCTGACAACAACGCCTGCGCGTCCTCTGGTCCGACGTCTTCGCGAGTGTCTTCGCGGGCCAGAAGGTCGGGATTTTGCCAGATCGCCTTGCCGTCCTTTCGCCAGAACAGCGAAAAGGTCCAGCGCGGCAGGGTTTCGCCCGGATACCACTTGCCCTGCCCGTAATGCAGCAGACCGCCGCTCGCGAATTTATCCTGCAAGCGGCGGATCAGCTTGTCCGCAAGGCCGCGCTTGGTCGGGCCGACCGCGTCGGTGTTCCACTCGCCGCCCTCAAAGTCGTCAATCGACACGAACGTCGGCTCTCCGCCCATGGTCAGGCGCACATCGCCCGCCTCAAGCCGTTTGTCGACCGCATGGCCCAGCGCGTTCAGCGCGTCCCATGAGGCGTCCGAAAAGGGCTTGGTGATGCGGGGATGTTCGGCGGTGCGGCGCACCTGCATGTCGAACGAGAACTCAACCTCGGCCATCGAGGCGACACCGGCAATGGGCGCTGCGTTTTGATAATGGGGCGTGGCGGCAAGGGGTACATGGCTTTCACCCGCCAGCAGGCCAGAGGTGGGATCAAGCCCGACCCAACCCGCACCGGGCAGATAGACCTCGACCCATGCGTGCAGGTCAGTGAAATCGTGATCGGTGCCCGCAGGACCGTCCAAAGCGACCAGATCGGGCTTTAGCTGGATCAGATATCCCGACACAAACCGCGCGGCGAGGCCCAGATTGCGCAGCACCTGCACCAGCGTCCAACTGCTGTCGCGGCACGAACCCGCAGCACGCCCCAGCGTGACCTCTGAGGTCTGCACGCCGGGTTCCATGCGGATTTCGTAATTGATCTCGGACGCCATGCGGCTGTTGAGCATCACAAGAAAATCCACCGTCACCATGGGCGTGCGTGGGATCGTCTTTAGAAACGACTCCAGCAGTGGCCCGACCGGCTCTGGCTTCATATAGATGCTCAGATCGGGCGCAATTTCGTCGCCGTAGGAAAAGGGAAATGTGTTGGCGCTCTCTTCGACGAAAAAGTCAAAGGGGTTATAGACCGACATATCGGCCACAAGATCGACCTCGATCTTGAACTCGCGCACCGGTTCTGGAAACACGAACCGCGCCAGCCAGTTGCCGTAAGGGTCCTGCTGGTGATTGACGAAATGGCCCTCTGGCGAGACCTTCAGCGCATGAGAGATAATCCGCGTGCGCGAATGGGGCGCGGGGCGCAGACGGATGGTCTGCGGGCCCAAAGTGACCGGGCGGTCGTATTTGTAATGCGTCAGGTGGTAGATGCTGGCGGTGATCGACATGTATGGGTTCTCCTGCCACTATACATGGCGGGTTTGCTGCGCTGCAACAACCGGATAACCGAAGAATCAATATCTGCGGGCCGAATATGGGGCAGAATAAGCGCTTGGGGCTGCGGTATCGAACACCGATTAAGCACACTCCGGGCGTCAGACGAAACCAAAGGCTTGGCGCAAGACGGCGTCAAGACGGGACCAATATGGGGCCAATACAGTACCAGACATGGCGGCGGTCCGCCTCTTTGTCTCGCACGCCTTCTGAGAGCCAAGGTTAAGGATCGATCAGAATACGACCGATAACCTCGACGCCCTCGCCTGCCAGACGCAGCACCAGAACTTCGCCCGACCGGGTGCCCCGCGCTGTGAGGGCAGAGATATTGACCTGATGGGTCACCAGCATCAACCGACCCTCGCTGCGATTGAGCAAGGCAAGCGTCGCTGCGGTCTGTTCGGCGCGCGTCGAATAATCCTGAAAGAACGAGTTGAGCGAGGGCACCTCGATCACCGGGCCGCTGTCCAGCAACTCGGCAGTTTCCCTGGTCCGGCACCACTGGCTTGTCAGAACCTGATCAAAGGCGATGCCTCGCTCTGCAAAGGCAGCCCCGGTGTTGCGGGCCTGCGCACGGCCCCGGTCATCCAGATTGCGCTGGGTGGCACAGTCGCCCAGTTGGAAGATCCCCGGATCGCCGCCGCCGGGGGCCAAAGCGTGCCGCATGATGGCAATCGTCCCGGGCTGTTTCAGCGCGTCCCAGTCATTGGCCAAGGCGAGGCCGGGGAAAAGTGGGCAGAGCATGACGACAAGAGCGAGGTATTTCATCGGGCTGATCCTGTGCGGGCGGGCGTTTCGTGTCCTGAGCAAGGACATAAAACGCACGCCCCGCACGACAAGCCTATCCGGTGACAGGTTTGGCCAGTCTCACAGCGGTTTTACCGGGCCACAGGCGGCGCGAGGGCATGATCAGGACCGTCTCGTCATGGGGGGCATGAACCGCGCGCGCGCCGTCATGGCCAATCAAAGTGCCCTTGTCTAGATGTTCGAACCCGCGCCAGTCCTGGGCAAAGCGAAAGTCATCGGTTTCAATCGTCACCGGGCCGACGACCTCGTAAAGCCGCGAGGCGGGTTTGGCGGGGCGCGTCGACAGATAGTCCTGCGCAAAATCGGGCACCACCACGCCGCTGACCCGCAGGAATTCCACGGCGCAATCCTTGGCGATATGGGCCGACTCAGTCTCCCAGTGCTGACCGCATTCCACAAGGGCCGCGTTACGCGTGGACGCAGGGTCGGCGAAATCGGCAAAATCGCGCATCCGCACGCCTTCGGCATGGCCCTTGTCGGTGACCACAATGCCGGGGCGCCCGATGGCACGACCCAGCTCGCGCCCTTTGAGGGCGGGTCCGGCGATGATCAGCGGCTCTGTCTTGTGCTGCATCGAGTGGATGTCCAGCAGCAGATCGACGCTGCTCAGCCATGGCCGGATCTGGCGGGCGCGCTCGACCTCTGGCGTGACGCGACGGTCGGGATCATCCAGTACCCCCTCGCCCCAGAGGCGGTTGAAATCTTCCTCTACCCAGCGCGTTGCATCCGGCACCTCGGGATCAAAGGCCTCGTAGGCGGCGATGTTGATGAAAG
>CALGTJ010000705.1 GCA_937901435.1 uncultured Rhodobacter sp.
CGAAATCAGAGACGCTGCATGAAATCGGCGGACAACTTCTTTGACAAACACCGCCGACGACCGCAAAGTGACGCGGTTTGATCGTGAAATGCTTGAGAAAATCGGTTTGAAAACGGTCGTCACGGAAACCCCGTGGACCATCGGTTCAGTGACATTCGAGGGCGTTTTACTGCGCGATCTGATCGCATCTGTCGGCGCAACGGGTACAAGGATTGTCGCGACGGCGTTGAACGATTACTCTGTCAGAATTCCCGCCGAGGACTATACCCGGTACGATGTGCTTGTCGCCACCCGACGTGACGGAGAGATCCTAACCGTTCGCGACAAGGGACCGACGTGGATCATATACCCTTGGTCAGACAACCCACCGCTGAAAAAACAACTGTTTTACTCTCGGTCGATATGGCAATTAAAGGCGATCACTGTGCAATCGGATTGATCCCAACTAAATGGTCAGAACTTCACGTAATCTACTGAACAACGCAATCACAGCCGGGGCTTTCGTTCTGGCTCTGTCGGCGCTTATCATTCTTGGCACATCGATTGAATCGACGCGCGATGCCAGCCAACAATTGTTGAACAGTTTGTCTCACAGTGCCAGTCAGATTGAACGCGAGACCCGTCAACTGGTGGATCACATCGACAGATTTAGCGACGCCGATTCTGAAATCACGCAACGCGATGTACTGACCCGGTTTGACATTCTATGGAGCCGGATTTTTTCGCAGGACGCGATCATCAATGTGGACGTAGAGCCCGAATTAAGACGTCAGGCGGTCGAGACGGTGCAGATCGGACGGGCGCTTTTGCAAGAGATAGAGCCGGATATTCTGGCTCTAACCCCGGATCAGACGGACACCATTGCCGAGTTGAAGACAAAGCTGCGCAGCTTTTTCCACCCCGCGCACCAATTGGAAGTCCTGGCAATGGACAGCCTCGTCGGGTTGCGAGCCGACCAAAGCGAGAGCCAGCTCAAAAGCATGTATCTGGCGATTGCGTTGTTGATCGGATTGGCCGCTTTTGGTCTTTCCAGCATCTATTTGTTACGCTCTGATCGAAATGCCGTAGGTCGGATCAATGCACAATTGGAATACCGCGTGCGCAAACGCACCGCTGATCTTGAGGCGGTGAACATGCGGCTGGCACAAGAGATCGCAGAGCGCAAACGCGATCAGGCCACCATGGCAGAGAGAGAGGCCAGACTGGCACAGGCGGCGCAGCTGGCAAAACTGGGCTATTACGTCTGGAATTTCCAAGAGCAAAAGTTCGAGGTCTGTTCCGACGCCCATGCCGCCGCCCACGGGCTTAGCCGGGCCGAATTCATGGCCGCCGGTCGGCAGGCAGAGATGTGGATTTCTGACACACACCCCGATGATATTGCCCGCCGCCGCGCAAAGATCGCCGAACTCGCGTCCGGTCACCCGATCGAACTGGATTATCGTCTGGTGACGCCAGACGGCGTGCGTCGTCTGCGCGAATCTGCACGTCCGATTTTCGACGACAAGGGCCTTGTGGTCCGCGGGGTCGGCTCTACACTTGATCTGACCGAAGAATATGAAACCGAGATGAAGCTGTACGAAGCGCAGCGCATGGACAGTATCGGTAAGATGACTGGCGGTGTTGCCCATGATTTCAACAACTTGCTGGCCGTGATCCTTGGAAATCTGGAACTGATCCGCGAACACCCCGACATTGAGGATCGCGACGAAATGATAGGCGACGCCATCAGCGCCACTCTGCGCGGGCGCGACCTGACGATGAGTATGCTCAGCTTTGCCCGCCGTGCGCCGATGGATCCCTCAAAACTGGATCTGAACACGGTGATCGAGGGCTTACACTCTATGCTGCGGCGCAAATTGCCGATTACCATCGACATACAAACCGATCTGAACGCAGATATCCGGCCAATCATGGCCGACCGCAGCCTGACAGAAAGCGCAGTTCTGAATTTGGCGATCAATGCCATGGACGCCATGCCCACGGGCGGCACGCTGACCATTCAGACAGAGAATGTGGTTCTGAACGCCAAGGACGCCGCCCTGATCAAAGGCGACCTTGAACTGGGGCCCTATGTCAAGATGTCGGTGCGCGATACGGGCAGTGGCATCGAGGCCAATGTGATCGATAATATCTTTGAACCCTTCTTTACAACGAAGTCCATCACCAAGAATTCAGGTCTTGGTTTGTCGATGGTCCAGGGCTTTACCCAGCAGACCGGGGGCGGCATCCGCACCATTTCCCTCCCGCAACAGGGCGCCGTGTTCGAGCTTTATTTCCTCTCTGGCCTTGGGGACTGCGACGAGGATTGCGCCGCGCAGATGGTCACGGGCCCCGAGCAGACGCAAAACACATTGCGTGTGCTTTTGGTGGAAGATGACGACAACGTGCGCAAGGTGCTGGCCCGGCAGATGGAGCAAACCGGGATGACCGTGATCTCTGCCGCAGAAAGTTCCAGCGCCGAAATCGCCTTTGCCGCAGAGGGTCCGTTTGACGTGGTGGTGTCCGACATTGTCATGCCCGGAGAGTTGCAGGGCCCCGCCCTTGTGCGTCGATTGCGCGAAACCGACAGCACCTTGCCAGCGGTATTTCTGTCAGGATACCCGCGTGATATCGCAGTGCATGGCGATGGCGTTTCTGCAGATGACGTCATGCTGATGAAGCCTGTCGGCCGGGACGATCTGCTGGTCGCCATCGACTGCGCGATGAATCCCGGCCGTGATTTGGTCAACGATCTGACACTGGCTTGACCTGATCGGATGGTCGATAGGTTCAAAGGTAAATTTGGCGAATGACCCGGCGCGCGGACTCTGTCAACGGGGCCTCGACCGCTGAAAGGATTTCAATCCGGTCGAATTCGTCAGGGTTTTGGGCGAGCTGTTGACGTAGTGCAGCCCCAAAGACCTGCCGCAATTCGGTGCCCACGTTGAACTTGCAGATCTTGGTGGTCAACGCCAACTCGCGCCTTGTGGCGTCGGGGATACCCGAACTGCCGTGCAGGACAAGTGGCACCTGCGTCACAGCCTCGATTGCGCGCAAAAGGTCCATGTTGATCGCCGCCCCCTGCGCCTCTTGCAGATGCACATTGCCGATAGAGATCGCCATGGCGTCCACGTCGGTTTCCAGCGCAAAGCGGCGCGCCTCGTCCGGGTCGGTGCCATGGGACGCCGCCCCTGCTGCATAGCCGACAAACCCGATCTCGCCCTCTAGCGACACGCCTGCGGCATGAGCCATTTCGGCAATCGCGCGGGTCTGGGCGATATTCTCTGCCAGCGGCAGTTGCGAACCGTCAAACATCACCGAACTGAACCCGCAGTCAATCGCGGCGCGGCAGTCATCGGCGCTATATCCATGATCCAGATGAGCGACCACAGGCACGCTTGCGGCCTCTGCCAGATGGCGGAACATCGCGGCCAGGACAGGCAAAGGCGTATGCGCGCGACACCCCGGCCCGGCTTGCAGGATCACAGGCGCACCTTCGGCCTCTGCCGCCGCCACATAGGCGCGCGCGTCCTCCCATCCCAGAACCACCAGCCCGGCAACGGCATAGCCGCCGTGCAGCGCGGGTTGCAGGACCTGTGACAGGGTCGCGAGGGTCATTTGAACTTGGCGATCATGTCTTTGATGCCGGGAATAGTCTCTATCTGATAGGCGTGGCTGGGTTGGAAATATTGCACAAGGGATCGCTGGCTAAGCCCCCCAAGGATGGTGAAATAATACATCTCATACCCCGGCAAAACGCAGCAAGGGTGATACCCATTGTCGAGACAGATCGTCGAGCCATCCACGATATGATAGGCATCCCCCGGCTTGCCATCCTCACGCTGCAACATCTGCACGCCAGAGCCATGGTTGGGGCGAAAGCGAAAGTTGTAGGTCTCGTCGTGGCGTGTCTCGATGGGAAGCCGGTCTGTGTCATGCTTGTGAGACGGGAACCCTGACAAGCCCCCCTGCCCAACGGTGAACAACTCGCTGACCAGCAAACGACCGACCTTGTCATGCTGCTTTTGCCCGAGGATATGCTTGATCTTGCGGTGCGTCTTGGTGTCGTCAGAGCCGTATTGCACCAGATCGATGCCATCACCGCGCACGTCGAACGGATCCAGAACCGTGTCGTATTTCGCCCCCGCCACAAAGACTTCGGCGCTGTCAGACATACAAACCATCTCGACCTTGGCCCCGCTTGGCACATAGACGCCCTCTGGCTCTCCGTCCCAGACATCGACACCGCGATTGCCCAGCGCGGCAAAGGCCACGCCCTCGACATCCACGTCAACCGTGCCCGTGGCAGGCGCGATGCAGGTCTCGTATCCCGGCACCTGATAGGTGAAGGCCTGACCGCGCGTCAGTTTGATAATGTTGAAATAATTCAGCGGAACCGTCGCATCGCCGGTGTCAACGATTGGTTTGTTCTGGTTGTCAAAGGGGGCGATATGCATGGGTTAATCCTCGTCTGGTAGGGTCGCGCCGGGATGGGTGGCGATGAAACTGTCTAGCTCTTCTGGCGTTGGCATGGCGGGGGCACATCCGACACGGGTCACAACGATGGCCGCCGCGGCAGACCCGCGCAGGACGGACGTGGTCAGGTCGCGCCCAGTGGCCAGCGCCATCAGGAAACTGCCCATGAACGCGTCGCCCGCCCCTGTGGGTTTCAGCGCCTCGACCTTGAAAATCCCGGTGCGGGCCTCGCCCGCTTGGGTCAGGGTGATCGCGCCACGATGGCCCATTTTATAGACAACCGTCTTACCCTGCGCGGCAAGGTCGCGCGCGGCGGCAAGCCCGTCGTCGTAATTCTCGGCCAGCACCCCAAATTCATCGTCATTGCCGATGATGATGTCGCTTGCCTCTGCCATGCGCGCGTAGGTCTGCGCCGCCGTGCGCGCATCGGGCCAGCTATAGGGGCGATAATCCAGATCAAAGACGATGGGCACACCCGCCGCGCGGGCCGTGGCAAATGCGGCAAAGGTGGCGCTGCGCGAGGGTTCAGAGGCAAGCACGGTGCCCGTGGTCACAAGCGCGCCGTATCCGGCAAGGTCCAGAGGCGCGATATCGGCCTCTGTCATATGAAAATCGGCAGCGTTGTTGCGATAGATCACAGCCTGCGTCGCGGGACCGTTGGTATCGACCACCGCCAGTGAATTGCGTGCCTCGCCGCCGACGCGGGTCACATGCAGCGTCTCAACGCCGTATTGCACCAGTTGGTGCAGACAGAATTCTCCCACCGGATCGTCCGACACAGACGTCACCAGCGCCGCCTGCCCGCCCTGCCGACAGACCGCGACCGCGATATTGGCGGACGACCCGCCCAAAGCGGCAGTGAACATGACGGCCTGCTGCAACGGTGTGCCCGGTGGGTCCGCATAGAAATCCATCCCGGCGCGGCCAATGACAAGAAAACGGGGCGAGGTGAACATGCTTGGTCTCAGGCTTTTTGACGGGCCAGCCGTCGGACATCCTATCAGATTTGAAAGGAAACCCATCAGAAGGCGTGATTGATTTTGATCGGACCTTGACGCGGAAGCCCTGTTCAACGCAAGGGACGAAAATCAGAAATCCGCGAAACCTATCATCCCTGCAAGACATCCCGTGATGAAACAAGGCCCGGCTTCGCAAGCGCCCATATCAGAGGTTGAGACATGACTATATCGATCGGCAATGCCCCCTGTTCCTGGGGCGTCGAATTCGCAGATGACCCGCGCAACCCGGATTGGCGACGCGTTCTGAAAGAATGCAAACAGGCCGGATTCAACGGGATTGAACTTGGCCCTGTCGGCTTTATGCCCGAAGATCCGGTGATCGTGGCCGAGGCTCTGGCAGAACATGAATTGACCCTGATCGGCGGCGTTGTGTTCCGCGCGTTCCACGACCCCGCGAAATGGGACGATGTGCAGGACGGCGCGGTGCGCACCTGCAAAGCGTTGGTCGCGCATGGCGCGAAACATCTCGTTCTGATCGATTCCATCTCTGCGCGCCGCGCGCCGACGGCTGGCCGCGCCAATGAGGCAGAACAGATGGACGCCGCCGAATGGGCCGCCTATGTGGATCGTTTCCGCACCATCGCCAAGATGGGAACAGAGGACTACGGTCTGGACGTCAGCGTCCATGCCCATGCTGCTGGTTTCATGGATTTCGAGCCGGAACTGGAACGGCTGCTGGGTGAAGTGGATGAAAAGATCCTCAAGATCTGCTTTGACACGGGCCATCACTCCTATGCAGGGTTCGACCCGGTCGCCTTTATGAAACGCAATATGTCGCGGATCAGCTATATGCACTTCAAGGATATTGATCCTGTGGTCAAAGCCGCCGCTGTGGCCAATCGCACCGGGTTCTATGACGCCTGCGGACAGGGGATTTTCTGCAAGCTGGGTCTGGGGGATGTGGATTTCCCCGCCGTGCGTCAACTGCTTCTGGACAGTGGATTCGAGGGCTGGTGTACGGTCGAGCAGGATTGCGATCCGGCAGGCAAGACCTCTCCGCTGGACGACAACACCCATAATGGGACCTATCTGCATTCCATCGGATTCTGAATGAAACACGAACCTTCGACGAAAATTCCACTCGGGACCAGAGGCAACACATGGCAAAACTAAATTGGGGCATGGTCGGCGGCGGCAAGGGCAGCCAGATCGGACCTGCCCATCGTCTTGGCGCACAGGCGGATGGCAATTTTGCCTTTGTCGCCGGGGCCTTGGATCACAACGCGGATGCGGGTCGTGCCTTTGCGGCAGAACTGGGCATCGCACCGGACCGCGCCTATGGCGACTGGCGCGAGATGCTGACGGGCGAGAGCGCGCGCGAGGATCGTATCGATCTGGTGACTGTTGCAACGCCCAACGCCACCCATTTCGAGATCACCAAAGCCTTCCTGGAGGCCGGATTCAACGTATTGTGCGAAAAGCCGATGACCATGACCGTCGAGGAAGGCGAAGAGATCGTTCGGGTCGCGGCCGCCTCTGGCAAGATCTGTGCGGTGAACTACTGCTATTCCGCCTATCCGATGATCCGCCAAGCCCGCGCCATGGTGCGGGCGGGCGAGTTGGGCAAGATCCGGCTGGTCTTGACCAACTTCAGCCATGGTCATCACGGCGATGCGACCGACGCCGATAATCCGCGCGTGCGCTGGCGCTATGATCCGGCGATGGCGGGTGTGTCTGGGCAGTTCGCTGATTGCGGCATCCACGCGCTGCATATGGCCAGCTTCATCTGCGATAACCACGTGGAAAAGCTCTCTGCTGATTTCGCCTCGACCATTGCCAGCCGCGAGCTGGAAGACGACGCGATGGTGAATTTCCGCATGAGCGGCGGCACGGTTGGACGGCTCTGGACCTCATCCGTGGCGATCGGGCGGCAGCATGGCTTTGACATTCAGGTGTTTGGCGAGACAGGTGGATTGCGCTGGGCCAGTGAGCAACCCAACCAGTTGATCTACACGCCCGTTGGCGGGCGCACGCAGATCATCGAAAAGGGCGAAGGCGGGTTGCACGCAGACGCCCAGCGCCTCAGCCGCGTGGCGATTGCCCATCCCGAGGGATTTCCTTTGGCGGTCGCGAATATCTATGTAGATCTCGCAAGCGCCATTCGCGGCGAGACGCGCGATGGTCTGCCACTGGCAGAGGATGGGGTGCGCTCGATGGCTGCGGTTTACGGCGCGGTCGACTCTTCCAGATCAGACGGGGCATGGGTCGACGCCCGCCCGCCGATGTTTCGCTAGACTGTTGCAAGAACGATCTGGAGGGGCATTGTCCCTCCGGCTTTTTCTGTGCCTTTCATCAAGAGACAAGGTCAGTGTGGTCCAAGGCAGCGGCTGTCGCGTTTGACATGAATGCTTGATCTTGCCGCTATTCCCATCAAGAACTGACATGATAAATGATGTGACTCTTTCATTTCCTGCGAGAAACCATGGCGCGACGACCGACTATTCAGGATATTGCAGAGGCTGCAAAGGTCAGCGTCGCCACCGTTGATCGCGTGCTGAACGGGCGTTTGAAGGTGCGCGAAGAGACTGCGCGCAAGGTTAGCGATGCGGCCCATCGGGTTGGCTATCACGCGACAAACCTGATCGAACAACGCCTGCGCGCGGACCTACCAGAGGTGCGCATGGGCTTTGTGCTGCAGAAAGAGCGGCAGGCGTTTTATCAGACCCTTGCCGCAGAGATCGACGAGGCCGTGCGCAGTGTACCGGGCATCCGGGGGCGGGCGATCATCGAATACGCCACCTCGCAATCCCCCGGTGAAGTGGCCCGGATCATGCAAAGCCTGCGCGGTCGGGCGGATGTGGTGGCCGCAACAGCCGTGAACCATAACCAGACCACAGAGGCAGTGCTGGCGCTGAAAGAGGCTGGAATTGCGACCTTTGCGATGTTCAACGATTTCGCACAGGGCGAGCGGCTGAACTACATCGGATTGAACAACCTGCGCGTTGGCCGGATTGCAGCTTGGATGCTGGCCACAAGCGCAAGAAAACCGGGGAAAATCGCGCTTTTTGTTGGTGGGCATCGCTGGCATGGGCACGAATTGCGAGAGACCGGATTTCGCAGCTATTTTCGTGAGGCCAAGCCACAGTTTCAGGTGCTGGACACGCTGGTGAACCTTGAAACGCGGCAACTGACCTACGAGGCGACTTTGGATCTGCTGTCTCGGCATAGCGAGGTCGTCGGGCTCTATCTGGCCGGGGGCGGCATGGAGGGCGCGATACAGGCGATGCGCGAGGTTCGCCAACCGGGACAGATCAGCATGGTGGTCAACGAGTTGACACCAGAATCGCGAAGCGCGCTAAGTGACGGCTATCTGACGATGGTGATCGGCACGCCCCTGCGGCAGCTTTGCACCGAGATGGTCGGGCTGATGAAGGCCGCAGTTCTGGAGCCGGACAATATCCTGCCCAGTCAACAGTTTCTGGAACCTGTGATCTATGTGCCAGAGTCGGTGTGACTCGATGTGACCGGGTAAGGACCGCAATTCAGACCGTTTGATAGAAAACCATCATTTTTGTGAAAGCCAAACTGTCAGACCTGCAATCTTATCGCGGCAAAAGGATTGACCGACACAGGGGTCTTCGGTCATTTTCCGCGCGCTGACCGTCTCGATAAAGACGGCGCGCGAAAAGCGAGGCAGGATCAGCCAGCCTGTGGAAAACGGTGCGGGGATCTCTGCTGGGTGACGGGACCATCCCGGCTGGAAACAAGAAAGCGCGGCGAAGATGATGACACATACGAACACGAGCGCGCTGATCACTGGCGGCAGTCAGGGTCTGGGTCTTGCCATTGCCAAACGACTGATTGCCGAAGGTTGCCAGAGGCTTGTGATCACCTCGCGCAACGAGGCAAAGGGCGCGGCGGCTATGGCCGAGTTGCGCGCGCTTGGGGCAGATGTGCACACGCTGCCCATCGAGATGGGTGACGTAGATCAGGTGCTGGGGATGATGGATCAGGCGGTCGCGCTTGTCGGTCCGGTCAATGCCTTTGTGAATTGCGCGGCAAACACTGATCGCGGCTCGATCCTCGACACCACGCCTGAACAGTGGGACGCGATCATGGATCCCAACGCCAAGGGGGCGTTTTTCGCACTACAGGGCTTTGCGAACCATTGCATCGCGGCGGGGCACCCCGGCGCGGCAGTGAATATCCTGAGCATCGTCGTGCATTGCGGCCTGCCGTTTCTGGCCCCCTATGTGGCGTCCAAGGCGGCGCTGTTGGGCATTACCAAGAATGCGGCCAACACGCTGATGAAACACCGCATTCGCGTGAACGGCATCAATGTCGGCTGGATGGACACACCGGGCGAGGATGCCCGGCAGAAGATCTCGCATGACCGCGAAGACGGCTGGCAGACCGAGGCCGAGGCGAATATGCCCTTTGGCAAGCTGGTCAAACCAGAGGATGTCGCATGGCAAACGGCGTTTCTGCTTGGCCCGGCATCGGGGGTGGTAAATGGATCCATCATAGACTTTGACCAGCAGGTCGTCGGGGCCTATCCCGACACCAATGACAGTTAACAACGTTCTATCAACAGACATCAGGCCCGAATACGGGTCCGGGCAAGGCCGCAAGAAGGACAGACAATGGGAATGAATTTTGCCGTTTTGGGCGCGGGTCGGATCGGGCAGGTCCACGCGGATGCGCTGGCCGGAGTGGCCGGGGCCAGACTGGTCGCGATTGCCGATCCTATGGCAGAGGCCGCAAAGGCTATCAGCGTCAAGCACGGCTGCGACATTCGCACGATTGACGAGATTGCAACCTCGGCAGATGTGGACGCCGTGTTGATCTGCACCCCCACCGACACCCACGCCGATCTGATCGAACAGTTCGCCCGCGCCGGAAAGGCGATCTTTTGCGAAAAGCCGATTGATCTGGAAATCGACCGGGTCCGCGCCTGTTTGCAGGTGGTCAAAGAGACCGGCGCCTTCCTGATGATCGGGTTCCAGCGCCGGTTTGAACCCGATTTCAACGTCATGCGTCAGGCGATTGACACCGGGAAAATCGGTACCGTCGAGATGATCAACCTGACCTCGCGCGATCCTTCGCCACCTCCTGTCAGCTATATCGTCCGCTCTGGCGGCATTTTCCGTGATATGGTGATCCATGATTTCGACGTGGCCCGCTGGATGCTGGGCGAAGAGGTCGAGACCGTGCAGGCCGCAGGCAGCAATCTGGTCGATCCGGCGATTGGCGAGGCTGGCGATTTTGACAGCGCGTCGGTTCTGATGACCACCGCCAGCGGCAAGCATTGCGCGATCTCTTGTTCGCGACGCGCGAGTTACGGATATGATCAGCGCATCGAGGTGCATGGCTCGCTTGGCTCTGTCTCGGCGCTCAACCATGCCGAAGCCCGCGTGCAGTTTGCCGGGCCGGATGGCTATACCATCCCACCGAACCAGCATTTTTTCATCACCCGCTACATGAACGCCTACCGCGCCGAGATTGAGGCCTTTGTGAAGGCCGTCACCGAAGGCACCCCTGCCCCGGTCACCGGCGAAGACGGGCTGCGCGCGCTGGCTCTGGCATTGGCCGCGATAAAATCGGTCAAAGAAGGCCGCGCGGTCAAAGTGTCCGAGATTTTAGGGTAACCCATGAAAGATCTGGATCTGATCACCATCGGCCGCTCGTCCGTCGATCTCTACGGCGCGCAGGTAGGCGGGCGGCTAGAGGACATGGGCTCGTTCGAGAAATACATCGGCGGCTCTCCGACCAATATGGCTGCTGGCACCGCACGTCTGGGGCTGAAATCGGCGCTGATCACCCGTGTCGGGGACGAGCATATGGGGCGCTTCATCCGCGAGCAGTTGCAGCGCGAAGGCGTGGATGTGACGGGGGTGAAGACCGATCCGGATCGGCTGACGGCGCTGGTGTTGCTGGGCATTCGGGACGAGACGCAGTTTCCGCTGATCTTTTACCGCAGCGATTGCGCCGATATGGCGCTGTGCGAGGACGACATTGATCCCGCCTTTATCGCGCGGGCGCGGTGCGTCACGGCGACGGGCACGCATCTGAGCCATCCGCAGACCGAGGCGGCGGTGCTCAAGGCGCTGGCCTGCGCGCGCGAGGCTGGCGCGCAGACGGCGCTGGACATCGACTATCGTCCCAATCTGTGGGGCCTTGCGGGGCATGGCGAAGGGGAAAGCCGGTTCATTGAATCGCGGCAGGTCACGGCCAAGCTGCAAAGCACGCTGCATCTGTTCGATCTGATCGTGGGCACAGAGGAAGAGTTCCACATCGCGGGCGGCACCACCGACACCATCGCGGCGCTGCGGGCGGTGCGGGCCGTATCCAAGGCCACGCTTATCTGCAAACGCGGCCCCATGGGCGCTGCGGCCTTTACCGGCGACATCCCCGACACGTTGGACGAGGGCGAAAGTGGGCCCGGCTTTCCGATCGAGGTGTTCAACGTGCTGGGGGCGGGGGACGGGTTCATGTCTGGCCTGCTGACCGGCTGGCTCAACGGCGAGGATTGGCCGACGGCGCTGACCTATGCCAATGCCTGCGGGGCTTTTGCTGTCTCGCGCCACGGCTGTGCGCCCGCCTATCCCAGTTGGCAAGAACTGCAATTCTTCCTTAAACGCGGGGTGATCCGGCCTGATCTGCGCAATGACGTGGAGTTGGAACAAATTCACTGGGCTACGAACCGCAAGGGCGACTGGTCGGATATGCGGGTCTTTGCCTTTGATCACCGGATGCAATTCGAGGCGATGGAGGGCGCGACGCCGAAAAAGATCGGCGCGTTCAAGGAACTTTGCCTCAGCGCTGCGTTGCAAGTGGCCGATGGCAAGCCCGGTCACGGTATCCTCTGTGATCGCCGTCTTGGGCGCGATGCGCTGTATAAGGCGGTCGGTCAGGGGCTTTGGATCGGGCGGCCTGCGGAACTGCCGGGCTCTCGCCCGTTGGAATTAGAGGCTGAACTGGGGGCCGATTGCGGCGGGCTTGGCGAATGGCCGTTGGACCATGTGGTCAAGGTCCTGTGCTTTTGCCACCCCGACGATGACGCCGCGATGTGGGCCGACCAAGAGGCCACCGTCAAACGTCTGTTCACCGCCGCACGGCGCAATCGGCTGGAATTTCTGCTGGAGGTCATTCCGTCAAAGGCAGGCCCTGTCGATGACGACACCACGGCCACCGTGATCCAGCGCTTTTATGATCTGGGCATCTACCCCGACTGGTGGAAGCTGGAACCCTTCAAGACCGACGCCGCATGGGCCAACGCCTGTGACGCGATCATGCGCAACGATCCCGACACGCGCGGCATCGTCGTGCTGGGTCTGGATGCCCCTGCGGATGAATTGTCTGCCAGCTTTGCCATGGCCGCAAAACAGCCGCTGGTCAAAGGCTTTGCCGTGGGCCGCACGATCTTTGGCAATGTGGCCCGGCGCTGGATGCTGGGGCAGATTGACGACGCCGCGGCCATTGCGCAGATGGCACAGACTTACACCGATCTTTGCCGCGTCTGGGACGATGCCCGCGCGCAGGCGTAAAGGAGCCACAAGATGAGCACGATCCGACTGACCGCCGCACAGGCCATGGTGCGCTATATCGCCAACCAGAGGAACGAGGACGGCGAGGCCTTTATCGCCGGATGCTGGGCGATCTTTGGCCACGGCAATGTGGCGGGTCTTGGCGAGGCCCTGAACGGTATTCGCGAGACTTTGCCCACCTATCGCGGCCACAATGAACAGACCATGGCCCACGCCGCCATCGCCTATTCCAAGCAGCTCAAGCGCAAGCGGGCGATGATGGTGACCTCTTCCATCGGTCCCGGGGCCACAAACATGGTCACCGCCGCCGCTCTGGCCCATGTGAACCGCCTGCCTGTTTTGCTGGTGCCGGGCGATGTTTTCGCCACGCGCGGGCCAGATCCGGTGCTGCAACAGATCGAAGACTTCAACGACGGCACGGTCAGCGCGAACGATTGTTTCAGACCCGTCAGCCGCTATTTCGACCGCATCATGCGGCCAGAGCATCTGTTGACCGCCCTGCCGCGCGCCTTTGCCACGATGACCGACCCTGCGGGTTGCGGACCTGTGACGCTGGCCTTTTGTCAAGACGTGCAGGCGCAGGCCTATGACTATCCAGAGGCGTTTTTCACGCCGAAAGTCTGGCGCATCCGTCGTCAGCGGCCTGATCTGGAGGAACAGATCGCGTTGATGGAGGCTTTGGAAGCCAGCAAGACCCCGGTCATTCTGGCTGGCGGCGGCGTGCATTTTTCCGATGCCGAGGCGCAGTTACAAAGCTTTGCCGAACATTTTCAGATCCCCGTCGTGGAAACGCAGGCGGGCAAGTCGTGCTTGCCTTGGGATCATCCGCTGAACTTCGGTCCTGTCGGCGTTACCGGGGCCACCAGCGCCAACACGCTGTGCGCGCGGGCCGATCTGGTTCTTGGCGTCGGCACCCGGTTTCAGGACTTCACCACAGGGTCGTGGGACCTGTTCCGCAATCCCAACCGCAAACTGTTCTCGCTGAACGTCAACGCCTATGACGCGGTGAAACACGGGGCCATTCCGGTACAGGCCGACGCCCGTCAGGCGCTTGAAGAGATCGCAGCGGTCATGATCCAGAACAACGTGGCCGCGAAAACGCCGCCAGACAGTGCGCTGAAGACAGACTGGTTCGCCAAGGTTGACCCGCTGACCGCCACCCCCGGAGAGGGAAACGCGCTTGCGACGGACATGCAGGTGGTCGGAGCGGTGCAGCGGTCGGCAGGGCCTGATACGGTCGTCATGTGCGCCGCAGGCACCATGCCCGGCGAGTTGCACAAGCTGTGGAAGGCCAGCCGCCCCATGTCCTACCACATGGAATATGGCTTTAGCTGCATGGGCTACGAAATCGCCGGGGCGCTGGGCATCAAACTCGCCGAACCGGATCGCGATGTGATCTGCTTTACCGGAGACGGCACCTACATGATGGCCAATTCTGAACTGGCCACCGCCGTGATGATGGGCGTGAAATTCACCCTCGTGATCACTGACAATCGCGGCTTTGGCTGTATCAACCGCCTGCAAATGGCAACGGGCGGCGCAGAGTTCAACAACCTGCTGGACACCGCCGTCCACGAAACCCCCAGCGCGATTGACTTTGTCGCCCACGCCGGATCAATGGGGGCAACATCCGTCAAGGCCAGCAGTATCTCCGAACTGGAGACAGCCCTCGCAAAGGCAAAACACGTCACAGGCCCCTTCGTCATCGTCATCGACACAGACCCCTATCCCACGACGCCCGATGGCGGCAACTGGTGGGAAGTGGCCGTGCCAGAGGTCAGCGTGCGCCCCGCAGTGCAAGAGGCGCGCGCGGCCTATGAAACCGCATTGGCGCGACGGAACGCCGGATGAAAAGAAGCCTGTTCGACGTCCAACATCCAATGTTCCGGCCCCTCTGGCTGCGGATCCTGATTGTCGCACTGACCTTCGGCTGGACAGTCTTTGAAATCCTGCACGGAACCCTCTTTTGGGCGTTCCTGTTCTTTGCGGCGGGGGTCTACCTCTGCCATCAGTTTTTTGTCGCCTTCGACCCAAAGGGCCCAAAAGAAAGGGATCAGGAATGACCAATCTGCTGCGCAAACCAAAGGGGACTATTGGCGAAGTCCACCACATTACACCAAAGGATGCGGGTTGGGGCTATGTGGGGTTCAACCTGTTCCGGATGAAAGCGGGCGATCGGGTCAGCGGCCAGAGTGACGATCGCGAGACGATCCTTGTGATCGTTGAAGGCAAGGCAGAAGTTCAGGCAGATGGTCAGGATTTTGGCACGCTGGGCGCGCGGATGGATGTCTTTGAACGCACGCCGCCTCATTGCCTCTATGTGCGCAACGGGGCGGGATGGACGGCCACGGCGACAACCGACTGCACCCTCGCAGAATGCTCTGCGCCCGGCTCTGGTGGTCATACGACCGCGGTCATCGGCCCCGCAGGCATCGCGACAGAGCCGCGTGGCAAGGACACCAACCTGCGTTTTATCAACAATATCGCGATGGAAAACCGGGACGTGGCCGACAGTCTGCTGGTCACAGAGGTCTTTACCCCTGCTGGCCATTGGTCCAGCTATCCACCGCATCGGCACGACGAAGACGACTATCCCAACATGACTTATCTGGAAGAAACCTATTACCATAGGCTTAACCCAGCGCAGGGATATGGGGTGCAACGGGTCTGGACCGAAGATGGGACGTTGGACGAGACCATGGCTGTCAGCAATCACGACGTTGTTCTGGTGCCCAAAGGCCATCACCCCTGCGGTGCTCCCTATGGGTACGAGATGTATTACCTCAATGTCATGGCAGGACCTTTGCGCAAATGGCAGTTCAAGAACCATCCAGACCATGACTGGATTTTTCAACGCGATTCCGCACAATAATGCCGCTCCTCTGCTCATGCGAGCAACGTCGCAGTGAAGCCTGCGAAGACGCCCGTGAGGGCGGATGAGCGGATCTCCCGCGCGCGCGACGCGTTTCTATCGATCACCAGAGCAGGGATAAGCCGCCCGAGCACATCAATCACCAGATCTGATCTCGCAACTGACACGTCCGGCTGTAATTACTCACCCCCTCTTGCGCGGTTTGTTGATCTCTGAATCAATGAGGGA
>CALGTJ010000706.1 GCA_937901435.1 uncultured Rhodobacter sp.
CAATATTGCGACCGGATCGTGGTGATGAAGGACGGCGAGTTGGTCGAAGAGGGCCGGCCCGAGACGCTGTTCGCGCAGGCCAAACACCCCTATACCCGTAAACTCGTCGCCGCGACCCCTCGCAAAGGCGCCAGTATCCGAGAGCTGCTGCCCGCTGAGGCGCGCAAACCGCTAAAGCAATATGTGCCCGGTGACGCGCCCTTGCTGGAGGTGAAGAACCTCAAGAAAACATACGCAGGCAAAGCGGGGCCGGTTCATGCGGTCAAGGAAATTTCCTTTACAATTCAAACCGGGGCCAGCATGGCGCTGGTCGGAGAAAGCGGCTGTGACAAATCCACGACCTCGTCGATCATCACCCGCCTGCAAGATGCCACCTCGGGCCAGATCCTGTTTGACGGCGAGGATATCTCGGAAATTCCGTCCAGAACCTTCGCCCGCAACCCGCGTCGGCGCGACATCCAGATGGTGTTTCAGGACGCCACCGACAGCCTCAACCCCCGCCACTCTGCCGCGCAAAGCATCATCGAACCGTTGCGGCGTATCCTTGATATGCCGTCCAGCGAAGCCAAGGCGCGGGTCAATGAACTGGCCGAACTGGTGGGTCTGCCGCACAGCCTGCTGACCCGCTATCCGCACCAGTTGTCGGGTGGTCAAAAGGCCCGCGTCGGCATCGCCCGCGCCATTGCGGTGAACCCCAAGCTGCTGATCCTTGATGAACCCACCACCGCGCTGGACGTGTCAATTCAGGCGGTTGTGCTGAACCTGCTGGCCGATCTGCGTGCCGAACTGGGGATGACCTATCTTTTCGTCTCGCATGACCTCAATGTGGTGCGCCTGCTGGGCGATCAGGTCATTGTCATGAAGGCCGGTGCCGTGGTCGAGGCTGGCCTCACCGACGCCGTCATGGACCATCCGACCTCTGACTACACCCGCGCCCTGCTGGACGCCGCGCCCACATTGCCAGAGAATGCCATCAATAGCTTAACGATCTGACTTAAGACAAAGACCCAAAGGAACACCGCCATGACGCCCCTTCCGATGACGATCCCCTCGCTGCACGCGGCCTACTACAGCGGCACTTCGCCTGCAGAGGTGGTCGAGCAGGTCTATGCCCGCATCACCGAGGTCAACGATCCGGGGATTTTTATTGCGCTGTTTGACAAGGCCGAGGTGCTGGAGGCGGCGCAGGCGTTGGGCGATTTTGACCCGGCCAAGCCGCTGTGGGGCATCCCCTTTGCCATCAAGGACAACATCGACGCTGCGGGCAAGGTGACAACCGCCGCCTGTCCCGCCTATGCCTATGACGCCGCCGAGGATGCCTTTGTGGTCAAGGCGTTGTGTGACGCAGGCGCGCTGCTGATCGGTAAGACCAACCTTGATCAGTTCGCCACGGGCCTTGTCGGCGTGCGCACGCCCTATGGCGCGCCGCTGAATTCCATCGACCCGGAAATCGTGCCCGGTGGGTCCTCTGGCGGGTCGGGCGTCGTCGTCGGTCATGGCATCGTCAGCTTTTCGCTTGGCACCGACACCGCAGGCTCTGGCCGCGTGCCAGCCGCGCTGAACAATGTCATCGGGTTGAAACCCACGCTTGGCAGCCTCTCTGCCACAGGGCTTGTCCCGGCCTGCCGCACGCTTGACACCATTTCGATCTTTGCGCTGACGGTCGAGGATGCTTATGCGGCGTTTCAGGCTGCTGCTGTATACGATCCTGTCGACAGCTATGCCCGAGATATCACCACACCTGATCTAAGCGCCGTGACACCGGGGCTGAAAATCGGTATCCCAAGTGCGGCCAGCATCAAATTCTTTGGCGACACCGCGCAAGAGGCTTCTTTCACCTCGACCGTCGCAACCCTTAAGGATCAGGGGTTCGAAGTCAGCGAGATCGACTTTACCCCACTCTACGACATCGCCAATATGCTCTATTACGGCGCTTGGGTCGCCGAACGCTATACGGTCATCGAAGACCTGTTAAAACAAGACCCAGAGGCGGTCTACCCGGTTACCAGCCAGATCATCGGCACCGCCGCCAGCATGTCCGCCGCTGACGCCTTTCGCGGGATGTACCGCCTCAAGGATCTGATCCGACAGGCGGAACCCTTTGTAAACGCGGTCGATATGCTTTGCGTGCCGACGATCCCGACGTTTTATACCGTCGCGGATCTGGAGGCCGACCCGATCACGCCCAACAACAACCTTGGCACCTACACGAACTTCGTCAACTTCATGGATATGTGCGGCATCGCGGTGCCAGCACCCGCGCGCAGCGATGGCCGTCCGGGCAGCGTGACGTTCCTTGCCAAAGCCGGGCAGGACGCGCTTGTCGCCAGTATGGCCATGCGGATCGAGGCGCTTGGCGCGCGCACACTTGGTGCAACCGATTGGCCCTTTACGCCCGCCAAACCGCTGCCGGACCGACCTGTTGGCACGGTGCAACTGGCCGTCTGCGGCGCACATATGGCAGGTCTGCCGCTGAACCCTCAACTGACATCACGCGGCGCGACCTTTCTGCGCGCGACCACCACCAATGCCGATTACGAATTCTTTGCGCTGCCCGGTGGCCCCCCCCATCGTCCCGGCCTTGTGCGCATCCAAGCCGGGCAGGGCCGCGAGATCGCGGTCGAGATTTGGGACATGCCAATCGCGGCGTTGGGGTCTTTCCTTGCCGGGATCCCGTCACCCCTGGGCCTTGGCACGGTGCATCTGGCCGATGGCAGCACGGTGCTTGGGTTTTTGTGCGAAAGCATCGCCACCCAAGGCGCGACGGATATCACCGAACTCGGCGATTGGCGGCTTTACCAGCCTGCGGCGGAATAGGCCACTTCCCCCTAGCCGCACCGGCGCGATATGGGGTAGGGAAGGGGATGCCACGGCCCACAAACCAAGGGATCCCCATGACCTCCGCCGAAATCCTGCGCGATCTGATCGCCTTTCCGACCATCAGCGTCGATCCCAACCGCGCGCTGATCGATCACTGCGCTGACCTGCTGACAGAGGCGGGGGCCGAGGTACAGATCATCGAGGATGAGACGGGCAAAAAGGCCAATCTTTACGCTACCATAGGCCCTCGTGGCCGTGCCGGAGTTCTCTTGTCCGGTCACACCGATGTGGTACCCGTTGCCGGACAAAACTGGACCCGGCCCGCCTTTGAGATGACAGAGGCCGCAGGCAAACTTTATGGGCGCGGCACCACCGATATGAAGGGCTTTATCGCCTGTGCCATCGCCGCGTTCCAATCTGCCAAGAGGCGCGCGCTGCAAACGCCGCTGCATCTGGCGCTGTCGTATGACGAGGAACTGGGCTGTCTCGGCGTGCATTCGCTGATCGACATGCTTGCCGCTGCGCCCTTTGTGCCGCTGTTCTGCATTGTGGGCGAACCGACCAATCTGGCCGTCGCCTCTGGTCACAAGGGCAAGACCGCGCTGCGCGTCACCTGCACGGGGCGCGAGTCTCATTCTGCGCTGGCCCCCACGGCCCTGAACGCGATCCATCTGGCTGTCGAAATGGTCGCCGTGATCCGCGCCGAACAGGGCGCGATTGCCGCGAGCGGCACGCGCGATACAGACTACGACGTGGCCTATACCACGCTGCATGTGGGCAAGATCGAAGGCGGCGTGGCGCTGAACATCGTGCCCAACACCTGCACCCTTGCCTTCGAGATCCGCAATCTTGTCACCGATGATCCCCATGAGATCCTTGAACGCATCTATGCTAAAGCAGAGGCGATCCTCGCCCCCCTGCGCGGCGATTTCCCCGAGGCGGATATCGCGTTCGAGATCACCAACACGTACCCGCCGCTTGGCACCCCCGAAAGCGCCGAAGTCGTCGGCTTTGTCAAATCCCTCACCGGGGCGAATGGCACGATCAAAGTCGCCTTTGGCACCGAAGGCGGGCTGTTTCACGCAAAGCTTGGCGTGCCGACGGTGGTCTGTGGGCCGGGCTCTATGGAGCAGGGGCACAAGCCCGACGAATTCATCTCCCGCGACCAGATGGACAAATGCGACGCCATGCTGGCCGAACTTTTGACGCGGCTCCAAGAGGGTCTCTAAGGCTCAGGCGATCTCGTAGAGCGATAACACCACACTTGACGCGCGCCGCCCGCCGATGCCGACAAACAGGCTTTTGTTGACCCAGCCATAGCGCGGATCACCACTTTCAAGGCGACAATGCGTGCGCATGTAATACTGCGCCGGGTCCACATCCTCGCCCGCCGCCACCCGTGCCATCACATCGGCCGGGCCATGGCGCAGACCATAGTTTATCACCTCGATCACCGCGCCGTCATGGGTGCGAATACCATAACGCGTGTCCAGTTCTGCCAGACCATCGCTGAAAATCGTCTGCCAATCCGCCCCCAGATCAAGGATCTGGCCCGCAATCCGCGCGCCGGTGACCACGCCGCCAATAATCGGAATAATGCGTCGCTGGCCCGCGCGGCCCATCCCCATTTCCATGATCGGGTCCAGATGGACCTCAAGATCACAAACCGGGCGTAATTCTGGTGCCGCAAAGAACATGCTCGCCTCCCTCAACCTTGCCTGACAATGCCGTGT
>CALGTJ010000707.1 GCA_937901435.1 uncultured Rhodobacter sp.
ACATCCGCGCCTGTGCCGCCGTCAATCAGGTCGTTGTCCGGCGCGGGGATCGTGTCGAAATAGACATCCGACACAAGGATCGCATGGGTCAGGTTCAGACCGTTGGTGTAGATGATCTCGAAATAGGCGACAGGTCCGGCAATTTCCACAAGGGCCGACCCGTTTTCGTCGATAGGATCGTCAAGATCAGGCCCAGCGGTGATCGTGTTGCCAGAGAACGTGTCATCGCCATCGGGGGTGATCGTGACGGTCACCGGACTCCCGGCAGCGTCAAAAGCGTTGATAGTGATGGTGTCGATGTGGTTGCCGACGGCAGAGTCGATATCGTTTAGCCGGAACGAGACATTGCGGACCTCATCCGACATGCCGCCGCCATCCACGCCGCTAAAGTCGATCCTTGTGTTAGAGGTCGCCGCATCGCCGTTGCCAAACAGGCGCAGGGCCGAGTTCGGGTCAAAATCTTCGCCTGCATCCACATAATTGGGGTCAGAGGTTTCGATCAGAAAGGTTGGGTTGTTGTTTCCGGTACTGGTAAAGTCGACGTTGACCTCGACCCCACCCACGACCTGGGTGACGCCTCCGGCCACATTGGTGCCATCGCCGCCCGCAAGCGACCAGTCCAGCACTTCGGTGGTGCTGACCGGATCGGGGCCGTCGCTATTGCCAAAGATCGTGTCATTGCCACCGTCGCCAGAGATCAGATCGTTGTTGCCACCGCCAAGGATCGTGTCGTCGCCTGTGCCGCCTTCCAGCGTGTCGGTGCCGCCGCCCCCAAGCAATGTGTCATTGCCCGCCCCGCCAGAGACACTGTCGCTGCCCGCGCCACCAGAGAGGCTGTCGTTGCCGTCGCCACCGTCCAGCGTGTCATTGTCCGCGCCCCCGATCAGAGTGTCATTGCCGAGGCCGCCGATGATGCTGTCGTTGCCCGCGCCACCGTTCAGGCTGTCGTTGCCGGTGCCGCCGTCGATGGTGTAATCGCCAAGCCCCGAAACGACCGTGTCGTTTCCGTCAAGCGCGTTGATGATGTTGTCGTTGCCGCCAACGCCGCCGCTGAACCCATCGTCGACCCGGTCGCCCTGTGCGTCGGCATAGGCGGTGTTGATGGTGTTATTGGTATTGGTGCCGGTGATCGTGCGATCCGCGCCGATGTATTGATCCAGCCCGAACGACAGGTCGCCCTGCGTGACGTCCGGGTCAAAGTCGGACTGCAACATCTGATAGCTGCGCCCGGTGACCAGAGGCACCTCTGAGATCGTGTACCACCCTGCCGCAGCGCCGGCATCGACGCGCAGGGTCGTGACCTCGAAGATCTCGTTGGTGACCGTGTCGCGAACCTGCCAGACCTCTTCGGCGTAGACCGACGCGTTGGTCGAGGTATTGCCGTTGATCGTGACGGTGGCGGTCGCGGTTTCGCCACCCGCGACATTGCTGTCCAGCGTCAGGCCCTGAATGCCCGCCTCGTTGTCGGTGATGGTGGCATTGCCGGTCGCGGTGGCCGGACCGTTCCATGTGAAGGTCCCGGCGTTCTGCGGAATCGTGCCCAGAGGGTCAAAGGCATAAACCTGAAGTCTATACGTTGGCATGGACCGCCTCGAACGTCAGTTTGGTGCGCTGAATGCGGTTCATCCAGACCGTCAGTCGGACCACACGCCTTGACGGTTGGCGCACCGGGGCTTTTCCCGGATGTCTTTGGCTTTTGAACGCGTTAATCATGGTGCCCTCACTGATCTCTGAGACCATAAGTGACGGGCCAGTGGGTCGCTGAATTGGTGACAATTGGGCAATTTGTAGAAAATTGTCTTAGAGTTATCAGTTAATATTAACCAATTGCCGCTGAATTGTCTTAATCCAGCGGGGGAATGAGTGAAAGTGTTGGGATTGTTTCTGAATTTAAGGCGCGAGGCGACTCGTCGTCACCGTTGGCCCCAGCAAAAGGGCCAGCCCAATGCCGTCGCCATATATATGAAGTACGGGCCGTTTGGCCGAAGAGGGCGGAAAGATGCGCTTTGGTTCAGGCCCGCTAGTTCAGAAACGGCACCGGATCGACGCTGTC
Source organism: uncultured Rhodobacter sp. (assembly GCA_937901435.1). The sequence goes on from CALGTJ010000707.1 coordinate 2,054, forward strand.
GATGCCGCGACGCACCTCGAAATGCAAAAAGCTGTTGCCGCTGCCGCGCACGGTGGCGATCGATTGACCACGGTGATCTTGTCGTCCTTGCTAACCTTGATGTCGTCGATATTGGCATAAACGGTCAGCAGGTTGTCCGGGTGGCGGATCACAAGGATCGGCACCTGATCGGTGTTGCGCGTGATCGCGGCAACCACGCCGTCCGCCGCCGCGCGTACCCGGGACCCGGCCTGTGCGGCGATGTCGATGCCGTCGGTTTTGTCTTTCTCATAGCCACGAATGATCTTGCCCGTCACAGGGATCAGCATTTTGGCGGTGCCAGAGGCAACGGTGCGGTCCTCGGCCAGATTGGGCGAGGGCAGCGGGGCGGCAACGGCCCCCGGCTTTGCCGTGGTTTCCTCGGGCAGCGGTAAGGACGCGCTGGGGGGATTTGGCGTCGGGCTGCCTTCGCCGGGCACGGTCACATCGGGCTGGCGGGGTGCGGCGGCACGGCGGCGCGCAGTTTCCGTGGCCACGGGGATCAACAGAAACTGCCCCTCCCTGATGGTCAGATTGGGACCCAAACCATTCCACTCTCCGAGAGAGCGAACCGACACATTGTAAAGCCGTGAGATCGAATAGGCGGTCTCGCCGCGCTTGACCTGATGCTGGATCGGTTCGCTGCCGGTTTGGACGGGGGCAGGTTTGGACTGGAACGGAGAGATGGTGCGGGGCCGTTCGGAATCGGCCCGGTCCAGCGCGTTTCCGGCCAGCGTCGTGATGTCGATCTGCTCGTTTGCAGGCAGGATCGGCCCGGTCGTCACCGCGCCTGTTTCGGGCGAGGGTTCGGCGACGCGTTTGGGCAGGGCGATGACTTCGCCCGCGCGCAGGCCGGTGTCCTCGGTGATGCCATTGTAGCGGGCCAGTTCCGTTGCAGGCAGGCCCACGCGCGCCGCCACATCGCGCAGCGTGTCGCCGCGCCGGGCCACGGCCACCTGAAAGTTGGGATAGCTGATGACACCGCGATCATCCGGGTTGGGGCGATCCTGCGTGGCAAGCCGTGCCGCATCACTGGTGTCCAGCCCGCCAACAGCGCCCCGGAAATCCAGATCGATATTGCCATTGGTACAAGCTGCCATCGCCAAAAGACTGACGCCCACCAGCATGGGTTTCATAAGGCCACGGGAATTTTTTCGGCGGAAATCTGCCATTGCTCAACCTCATGCTCGGATCTGGTGTGGTCCAGACCTCTGTTTACTCGTGCGGTGCGTGTCGTTTGCACGCTGTTCAGTCCTGTCCCAGCCCCTCAACGAGGGGCACAAAGCGTACCGGGCGAAGTTCGTCATAGTCAAAGCCCGTTGCGGTGCGCGTCACCTTTATCAGGCTCTGCACCGCATCCGACTGCCCCACCGGCACAACCATGATACCCCCATCGCGCAATTGCGCCAAGAGCGGACCGGGCGGGTCTTCGGCGGCGGCTGTCACAAGGATGCGATCAAAGGGGGCCTGATCGGGCAGGCCAAAGCTGCCATCGGCGGTAAAAGCGGTGATATTGACCAGATCCATTTCGTCAAACACCTCTTTGGCCTCCCGCACCAGACGTCTGTGACGGTCGACCGTATAGACCCGGCGGGCCAATTGGCTAAGGATCGCGGCCTGATAGCCAGAGCCTGTGCCGATCTCGAGAACCTTGTCGCGCGGCTGCACATTCAGCGCCTGTGTCATCAGGCCTACGACCGAGGGCTGGCTGATGGTTTGCCCGCAGGCGATGGGCAGAGGCATGTCCTCGTAGGCGCGATTTGCAAAGATCCCACGCATGAAATCACCGCGGTCCACGGCCTCCATTGCCTCAAGCACACGCTTGTTGGTCACGCCCTTAGAGCGCAGCGCAAAGAGGAATTGCATCTTGGCTTCGGCATCCATTGCCATTGCGAGGTTACTCCAGCCGCGCTTTCAGATCCGCAAGCGCATCATGGGCCGTCAGATCGCAGCGCATCGGGGTGACAGAGATATAGCCCTCAAGATTGGCATGGGCATCGGTGCCGGGGGCTGTTGGCACATCCTGCGCGCCGCCCTTGATCCAGAGGAACTTGCGCCCGGAGGGGGCGAAATGTGGCTCTGCGCCAAAGAACGTGTCGGTGCGATAGCCCTGCGCCACCACCCGCGTGCCCTTGACCTCTGTGGTGGGCACGGGCGGAAAGTTGACGTTGTAAAAGATCCCGTACTCATCGCCGCCCCAATGATCGGCCTCAAGGATAGAGCGGATCAACTGCGCGCCTGTGGCTTCGGCGGCCTCGAACGGGTCGTCGAGGTGGCGGTTGTCGGCGCCGAAATACTGGCTGAGCGCGATGGCGGGCAGCGCGCAGATCTGGATGAAGCGCGAGGAGCTCGCGCACACCGGCGCGCACAAGATCAACAACGCCGTCGGCCAGGCGCGGCTCGCGCTAGAACACGCGCCCCACC
>CALGTJ010000708.1 GCA_937901435.1 uncultured Rhodobacter sp.
CGAAATACCGCCCCTTCGACTATTTTTCGTGAGGGTTTAGCCCCAGCAGCGCGCAGTGCCTTCGGCGACGTCGATGGACTCAACACCCATTGCAGGCGTGTCAGTCACCAGCGAAACACCTGTGTCAAAGAAGTTCTTGCCGGGTGTGTTTTCTGGCTTGGTGCCGTCTTTTGCCCATGCTGCAATCGCCTCGACGCCCAAAGAGGCCATCAATAGGGGGTACTGCTGCGACGTTGCGCCGATCACGCCTTCTGCGACGTTCTGGACGCCGGGGCAGCCACCGTCGACGGATACGATCAGCACGTCACCTTCACGACCGATAGCTTTCAGCGCCTCGTAGGCACCGGCGGCTGCGGGCTCGTTGATGGTGTAGACCACGTTGATCATTGGATCTTTGGCCAGCAGGTTCTCCATCGCGCGACGGCCACCTTCTTCGTTGCCTGCGGTCACGTCATTGCCGACGATGCGGGGATCGGTCTCGTCACCCCATTTGTTCGGGTCGCCCAGATCAATGCCAAAGCCCTGAAGGAAGCCCTGATCGCGCAGAACACCAACGGATGGCTGGCTGATGGCCAGATCAAGCATGGCGATCTTGGCATCTGCCGCAGCGTCACCAAGGGTGGCAGCCGCCCAAGAGCCGATCAGTTCACCCGCCAGAAAGTTATCAGTGGCGAAAGTGGCGTCAGCCGCATCGATTGGTTCCAGCGGTGTGTCCAGAGCGATAACCAGAATGCCAGCGTCGCGGGCTTGCTGAACGGATGTGGTGATGGACGAGGTGTCAGACGCGGTCAGCAGGATGCCTTTTGCGCCGTCAGCGATGCAGGTCTCGATGGCCTGAACCTGTGTCTCGTGGTCGCCGTCAACTTTACCGGCGTAGGTTTTCAGCGTGATGCCCATCTCTTCGGCTTTGGCTGTCGCGCCTTCTTTCATCTTGACGAAGAAAGGGTTGGTATCGGTTTTGGTGATGAGGCAAGCGGTGATGCTGTGGCTGCCTGCATTCGCAGCGCCGACCATAGCCATCAGGCTAAGGGCTGTTGCGCCGACAAGTCCGGTTTTGATCGATTTCATGTGGTAGTCCTCCCAGTAAATACTCCGGACCAAATGTCCGTCCGATACGAATCGTGTTGAGAGTGTTCTCAATTCTGACCCGTTAGGCCAACCAAAAACATAGTTTGGCGCAGGGTGTCAATAAATAAATCCACATGATTTATTTATTGACAGGCCAATCAAGCACAGACATTCTTACCCCCTGAACGCAGGAGGAATCGCGTGGAAGAAGTGGTAAGCCACGATCTTGCGCATGTGGTCGAAGTCGGGCAGATGCGAGGCTCTAACCAGTCGGGCATGCGCGCGCACAACGAACGGCTTGTGTTGTCACTGTTGCGCCGACGTGGCCCCTTGGCCAAGGCGGATATTGCGCGGATATCCGGGCTGTCGGCGCAAACCGTGTCGGTAATCATGCGCGCGCTGGAGGCGGACGGACTGTTGTTCAAGGGCGATCCGGTGCGCGGCAAGGTGGGGCAACCGTCGGTACCGATGCAGCTTGCGCCAGAGGGGGCCTATTTCTTTGGTCTCAAGGTCGGGCGGCGCTCTGTCGATCTGGTGCTGACAGATTTTCTGGGTCGTGTTCTACATCGGCGGATGCAAGTGCACTCGCACCCAATGCCCGATGTCACCGTGCGGTTTGCCCACGAAAAGATTGCCGAATTGCTGGCGCAATTGACCCCGGATCAGGTCAAGCGTGTTGCGGGCCTTGGCATCGCCATGCCGTTTTTCCTGTGGAACTGGGCGCAGACGCTGGGCGTGCCAGAGGAAAACATGGCCTCGTGGCGAGTTGCCGACATACGGGCAGAGATAGCAGCGCTGTTTGACTTTCCGGTGTTCCTGCAAAACGACGCCTCTGCCGCTTGTGGGGCCGAGGTGGTTTTTGGCCCCGCAGATGCGCCGCGCGATTTTCTGTATTTCTATGTCGGATATTTCATCGGTGGCGGTATCGTTCTGAACGGGGCGCTCTATTCCGGTGGCGGGAATGCGGCGGCGCTTGGTCCCTTGCCGGTGCCCACCGAAAACGGGGTAGAGCAATTGATCAATGTGGCCAGTCTGTCTGTGCTTGAGGATCGGCTAAAGGCGGTTGGTGCAGAGACGTCCAGCCTGTGGGAAAGCGTCGATGACTGGCAGGCAGATGCGCAGGTTCTGGCGGATTGGATTGATCGTGCGGCAGAGGGGTTGGCCTATGCGATTGTTTCTGCCACTTCCCTGATTGATTTCAAAGCGGTGATGATCGACGGCTGGTTGCCTAAATCAGTGCGCGCCGATCTGGTTGCGGCGGTCAGAGCCAAACTGGACCAGCGCAATATGACCGGGCTTAGCCGACCTGACATTCTAGAGGGGTCTGTGGGGGCAGACGCACGCGCGCTTGGCGCGGCCAGCCTGCCCCTGTCAGAGCGGTTCCTGCTAGAGCCGAACGCCTTTGCGTAACCGGCCTAGTCAAGCCAAATCGGATTGGACCACGCCCGTTTTCCAGCGCGGTCAATGACCGTGATACGAATATAGGTCGAGGCGGCAAAGCGTTGCAACGGCATTGCGGCGGTGGTCATCGACTCGCCGTGAATGGCCTTTGCAAGGTTTCCATTGGATTGCACGATCATCGACACCACGGCAGAGCTATCGACCTCTATGTGATCATCGGTTATTCGTATATCGTGCAGTTCCGGCCCTTCGGACGAATAGAAATGCCCGTCTTTGAGCGCCCGAAGCAATAAATCGGGATCATTGGCATCTGCCTTGACCATGACCCAACCGCCAAAGTGATCCGGTTCTGAAAAATGCGCGTCGTCGGTGGCGATCAGGTTCAGGCGACGGCCCTCGTCCAGCAGCATTTCGAGCATATGAAATCCATCCGCACGGTCACAGCCCATGGCGCAGCCGTGGTTGTAGGTCTCGACGCAATGGGCGGCCTCGATGCTGCGGGCATCGTCCAGCGTCAGGCCCGACCACTGTGGATGGGCCACAGCCACATAGGCCCCGGCGGCACGGGCGCGCGCGGCAATCTCTGGCCCGGTTTCCTGTGTGTCGTTCGGGATAAAGCCGGGTGCGTCGGGCGGTGTGAAATCGGCGGGCAGACCCACGGCCAGAATATGCCAGATGTCCCCGTTCCCTTGCGGCCCAGAGTGTAATTCAGCCCCGAGGATGGTCGTAAAGCTGTCATCGCGAAACGGGATCGTATCGGCGATGGGATAGTCGTATTGCCCCAGCAGATGATCCGTCAGCGAGATGAAATCATAGCCCTCGGCCTTGTAGCGACGGCAGACCTCGGCGGGGTCCAGCACGCCGTCGGACAGGGTGGAATGGGTATGCAGATTGCCGCGGTAAAACCGGCCCGGTGCGGTGAAAAAATCGGTCAATTGTGCCTCCACGAACGCGGTCTACAGACTCTGGTATCCGGTCTTATACGCCGTGATCTTTGGCAGTTTCGTGACAGGTTTTCCAGAGACAGAATGGTTTGGGGTGAAATTCTTTACCGTGGGTGGGCGGGCGCCGGGGACGCCCGCCCTTATGGGATTACAGCTCTTCCGGCAGAGCCAGATTCAGTACAATCGCGATGATGGCAGAGGGCAGAATACCCGAGGTCAGCAGGATGCGCGCCGTATCACTGAGAAAGGCCATGGCGTCGGGCACCAGTTGCAGACCCAGACCCAGCGACAGCGAAATCGCAAAGATGATCATGTTGCGCCGGTTCCAGTTCACGTCGCTGAGCATGTTGATACCCGCCGCGGCGACCATGCCGAACATCACGATCACACCGCCACCCAGCACCGGGAAGGGCATAGTGTTGACGATGGCCCCGACCTTGGGGATCAGACCGCAGACGATCAGGAAAATTCCGCCAACGGTCACCACATGGCGGCTCATGACGCCGGTCATGGCGATCAGGCCGACATTCTGGCTGAATGAAGTGTTGGGCAGGCTGCCGAACAGACCCGCAATCGCTGTGCCCAGACCATCAGCGAAGGTTGCGCCCTGAATCTCTGTATCGGTGGCCTCGCGCCCGGCACCGCCTTTGGTGATGCCGGATGTGTCGCCCACGGTTTCGATCGCAGAGATAAAGGCCATCAGGCACATACCGATGATGATGGCCCAGTTGATCGACCAGCCAAAGCTCATGAATTCGGGCAAAGCGGCCCAGCTTGCGTTCCCGACGCTGCCAAAGTTGACCATGCCAAGCGCGAAGGACAGGATATACCCCGCCAGCAGGCCCAGCAGGATCGCAGCCGAGGTCAGGAACCCTTTGGCAAAGAATTTTATGCCGAGGGTGACGATGATCACGGTAAAGGCGACTGCCCAGTTGCGCAGGCCGCCCCATTCGGGTTTGGATCGGTTGAAATCGCCCGCTCCGCCAGCGGCATATTCCACGCCCACCTTGATCAGCGCGAGGCCGATCATCAGGACCACAAGGCCTGTCACCAAAGGGGGCAGGGCAAAACGGATGCGCTTGATGAACAGACCGATGCAAAAGTGAAAGACGCCGCCAATGACAACACCGGTCATCAGACCGCCGAGGCCTGCGACACCCGCCCCCGCGACGGCGGGGATCATGATCGGCAGAAAGGCAAAGCTGGTGCCTTGCACAATCGGTAGTTTCGCCCCGATGGGGCCGATGCCGATGGTCTGGATCAGCGTGGCAATCCCGGCAAACAGCATCGCCATCTGGATCAGGTAAACCCGCTCTGGCGCAGAAAAGGCGATGCCAGCGGCCCCGGCAATGATGATCGCAGGCGTGACGTTACTGGCAAACATCGCCAGAACGTGCTGAATCCCCAGCGGTATCGCCTTGGCAAGAGGCGGCGTGTAATTCGGATCGCGAAGCTGTTCTGCGGTCCCCAATGTTGTATCAACCATGTCCCTGATGTCCCTTTTAGATAGTTTTAGCCGTCTTTTTTGCGCGGCTTGCCTAGTTCCTTAGCAGAAAAGGAAGGTCATACCAGAACTCTTCGAGGTTTGCGCTGGTGCCGATCCTGTCCACGACGGCAAACAACCCGCTGCCGCCCAAAGGTGTCAGCACCCCATGCCAAGTATTCGCGAAATAATTGACGCCCTGGCCGGGTTTGGTCATGAAGGCCAGAGGTGTGCCGGGGGCGCCGTTTTCATCCGGGGCCACGACCACCAGAAAGCCATCCATGCTCATCGGCAAAAAGGCCTGACTGCCCACTGGATGCCGCTCAACCATATCCAACGTCAGGGGCAGGGCGCGCAGTTCGGCCTGAAACAGGCTGATCCCGGCGCGGCCATCCGGGCCAAACTCCATCCGCGCGCGGTCGTGAAAGCGCCCGCACAGACCTTGGTTGATGATTTTGTCAGGCGTCCCGCTTACCTCTATGACATCGCCATAAGGGGCAAAGGCGTTGGCGGTTATTGGCTGGATAATGATCTCTTTCATCGGCCCAGCTCCAGCGAGGGGTGGCGGTTCACGTCCTTGTACAGCAGGTATTTGAACGGCTCGTCCCCGGTCGCAACACAGGCCTGCGGGCAAAAGGCGCGCAGCCACATGAAATCGCCGGGTCCGACCTCGACCCAATCCTTGTTCAGCAAATACCGCGCAGTGCCCTGCAGCACATAGAGCCCGTGTTCCATCACATGCGTTTCGGCAAAGGGGATAAGCCCGCCGGGCTGGAAGGTCACGATATTGACGTGGAAATCATACGAAATTTCCAGCGGGTCCAGAAATCGCTGTGTGCCCCATTTATCTGTATCGGGCATCAGGGCCAGAGGCACGTCGGATTCGTGGATGATCAAAGGTTCTGGTGGGCGAAGGCCGTCGACGGCCTGATACCGTTTGCGGATCCAGTGGAATTGGCAGATGTCATCGCTGGCATTCCAAAACGTCCACGGCGCGCCTGCTGGCAGATAGGCAAAAGACCCCTCTCGCAGGGGATACGACTCTGCGCCCACGTTCAATTGGGCGGTGCCCTTGACCACAAAGATCACGCCCTGCGCGCCCTGATCCGGTTCGGGCGTGTTGCTGCCCCCGCCGGGGGCCAGTTCGACCGCGTATTGGGCAAAGGTTTCGGCAAAACCGGTCAGCGGGCGGGCAAGAATCCACGCGCGTGTCCCAAGCCATCCGGGCAAAAAGCTGGTGACGATATCCGTATGCGTCACGGCGGGCAGGACCGCGTAAGCCTCTGTAAAGATGGCGATGCCTTCGGGACTTTCGTTCTGGCTGGGCAGCCCCCCTTTGGGGAACGCGAAACTCATGGCAACAGATCCTTGAGGCGCAACAGCGCGATACGTTCGACCTGACGGCAGGCCTCTGTGAACTCCGCGTCGCGGTCATTGTTCAGGCGCTGTTCAAAGGCGGCCATGATGCCTGCCTTGTCATAATCGCGCACGGCGATGATGAAGGGAAAGCCGTGCTTGGCCACATAGGCCGCGTTCAGTCCGGTAAAGGTGGCGCGCTCTGCATCGGTCAGCGCATCCAGCCCGGCGCTGGATTGTTCTGATGTGCTTTCAGCGGTCAGTTGCTTGGCCGCGGCGAGTTTTCCGGCCAGATCCGGGTGGGCCTTGAGCACGCCAAGGCGTTCCTCTGGCGTGGCGCTGCGAAACACACGGGCCAGCGCGTTGTGCAACCCTATGGCGCGGTCATGGGCGGGGCCAAGTTCCAGATCAAAGGCGCGCTCTGCAATCCACGCAGAATGTTCAAAGATGCCGCCATAGGTGGCAACGAACACAGGCTGCGCCATTTCCGAGGGACGCGCGTAGTGTTGGGGCGGATGCACAGCGGCCCAGTGTTTGGCAATGTCGATCCGACGCGCGAACCAGACCTTGTTCTTCTTTTGCGCGTATTTCAGGAAATTTTCCAACGCCCGAACCCGACCGGGCCGCCCCACAAGGCGGCAATGCAGACCGATCGACATCATCTTGGGCGCACCGTCCTTGCCCTCTTCATAGAGCGCATCAAAAGTGTCGCGCAGATAGGCCTCGAACTGATCGCCAGAGTTGAACCCCTGCGGCGTGGCAAAGCGCATGTCGTTGCAATCCAGCGTATAGGGCACGATCAACTGATCCCGCCCGGCAAGGCGCGACCAATACGGCAGGTCGTCATCATAGGTGTCCGCGATATAGTCGAACCCGCCTTCCTCGGACGCCAGTTTCACCGTGTTGATAGAGGTGCGCCCGGTGTACCAGCCGGTTGGGCGCGCGCCTGTGACCTCTGTGTGCAGGCGGATCGCCTCTGCCATATCGGCACGCTCGTCAGCTTCGGAATAATCCTTGTAGTCGATCCACTTCAGCCCGTGACTGGCGATTTCCCAATCGGCGTCCTGCATGGCGGCGACCTGTTCAGGAGACCGGGCAAGCGCGCTGGCAACACCATAGACGGTCACCGGGATTTTGTGTTTGGTGAACAGGCGATGCAGTCGCCAGAACCCCGCCCGCGCCCCGTATTCATAGATCGATTCCATGTTCCAGTGGCGCTGGCCCGGCCAAGCGGCGGCCCCGACGATTTCGGACAAAAACGCCTCTGACGCGGCATCCCCATGCAGCACGTTGTTTTCGCCGCCCTCTTCGTAGTTGACCACGAACTGCACGGCGATGCGTGCGCCGTCGGGCCATTGCGCATCGGGGGGCGTCGGCCCATAGCCGATCATGTCGCGGGGATAGCGGTTGGTCATCATATGCTCCGGGCTGGCAATGGGCTTGGCAATCGCGCCATCATAGATCATCGTGGCGGTTCCGGATCAAGTCCGGGACGTCAGGGAAAAGGACTGGAAGCCATGGCAGACGGATATCTGACGACACATGTGTTGGATACGGCGCGCGGCGTGCCTGCGCAGGGCATTCGCATTGCCCTGTACCGTGTGTCCGGGAACAGTCACAAAAAGATCGCAGAGGCGGTGACCAATGCCGACGGGCGCACCGATACGCCAATTTTGCCCCGTGATCAGTTCAAGACCGGCGACTACGAGCTGATCTTTTTCGCGGGCGAATATCTTGACGCCTGTGGCGTTGCGCCGGAAGAGCCCCGGTTCCTCAGCACGATCCCAATCCGTTTTGGGATTTCGGACGAAGGCTCGCACTATCATGTGCCGCTGCTGCTGTCGCCCTTTGGCTATTCAACCTATCGCGGCAGCTAAGGCGGGGGCAGTGGGCAAGTTTGCCCACCCCACTGGCGTTATTGCAGAGCGTGACCGCTGGCGGCGTGGCGTTCGACCAGACGGCGCACGAGGTGTCCTTTGGTCGGGACAGGACGCGCCATGGTGGGGCGATAGTCGATGTCCGCGATTTCCGGGAAAAGCGCAAGAACCTCTGCGCGGGCGTCTTGTGGGATGCTGCGCAGCGCCTCTGGGCCGGTATAGAGGCTTTCTGTGGCCGCACCGTCGGAAAAGACGATCTGATGGGCGTCAAACAGGATATGGAAATACTCTACCGGTTCAAAGTCTGTCGCAATCCCGATGCCGGGCAGGCCGACAAGTTTGACCGCAGGAACCAGCACTTCTTGGCTATCGAACATGCGCTCTGCGATCCGGGATGCGATCAGAACGCGGTGCTGGGGCGAGACATGCAGGTCGCAGTTTGGCGTGTCAGGGCCAAGTGCGCCTGCTTTGATGCAGATTGGACGTAGTTTAGGGTTGGTGAACAGGTCGATACTGTCAAGCGCGCGCGAGCCGATCCATTTGATCTCTTGCAGGCCGTTGTCAGCGGTGACGACTTTGTCCCCGGTGGCAAGGTTTTCGACCAAGACCTCGCCGAATTCAGTCGTGATCATCGTGCCTTTGACAAAACAGGGCACCAGCGAACTATACGGCACGCCCGCATCCACATTCAGCGTTCCGAACGTATAGGTGACACCGGGGGTCAGGGGGAAGTCAGAGGCCAGAAGCGAATTGAAGTTGGCGTTCTGATTGGTGGCCAAGACGTAAATTCGTCCGCTAGAGCCATCAGAGCCGGTGATATTGTAGCGCACGCGCGGATCGACAGTGTCGTTCACATTGATGCCGGTGACGTTTGAGGCGGTCACATTCTGATCCGGGACATCGAATCCGCCGGAATGGGTGAAATCCCCAAAAAACGAATCGCTGATCCCGTTCGAATCATCGACTGTGATCTGCCCTGCGACTGCAATTGTGAAATTTCCGTTGTGAATAAAGCTCGTGTCACCTGTCACGATACGATAAACGAGGATATTCTCTAACGCCATTTTGTCCCCCAAAATGCATGAAGAAACAAAGCGCTAGCCCGTCTCTTCTGAACTGATACTCAGTGCGCTGCGGGCAGCCGCAGCCTGAGCCGTTAGCAAAGTGGACAAAACTTGGCCCAAATTGTGACGACTTTGAGGCAGGATATTTACGCAAACGAAACTATTCCAGTGAAATCGCGGCATTGATCCTCTGGGTTGTATTGAGAAACGGAAAAAGACTGTTTCCAAAACGTCATACCTGTTGCCTCGATTCTGGGCGAATGCCGCGAAAACAGCACGTGCCTGATGGAAAACCTGCAAGGCGGATTGCCTGAACCCTCGGGATGCGAAAGGATGGGGCGTCGTGCGGGTCACGGCATCGATACCCTTCCAACGGCATCACAAAGGGCCACTTGAAATGATGGAACTGACGATCCTAGGGGCGTGGGCCGAATTTGCCGTGCGCTGGTTACATGTGATCACGGCGATAGCGTGGATCGGATCTTCTTTCTATTTCATTGCGTTAGACCTTGGCCTGCACCGCGACCGTAATCTGGCCAGCGGGGCCGATGGCGAAGAATGGCAGGTCCATGGCGGTGGATTTTATCACATCCAAAAGTATCTGGTCGCCCCAGAGTCGATGCCCGACCACCTTGTCTGGTTCAAATGGGAGGCCTATTCCACATGGCTGAGCGGCGCGGCGTTGTTGATGCTGGTCTATTGGATGGGGGCAGAGATTTACCTGATCGACGCCAATAAGGCCGATCTGGCGGTCTGGCAGGGGGTTCTGATCTCTGCCGCCTCTCTGACAATTGGTTGGCTGGTCTATGATTTCCTGTGCAAATCCCCATTGGGAGAGAAACCCACAACGTTGATGGTGCTGCTGTTCGTGCTGCTGGTGATCATGGGGTGGGGGTACAACCAGATATTCACGGGCCGCGCGATGATGCTGCATCTGGGGGCGTTCACGGCGACGATCATGTCTGCGAATGTGTTTTTTACCATTATGCCGAACCAGCGTATTGTGGTCGCGGATCTGAAGGCGGGGCGCGCGCCAGATCCCAAATATGGCAAGATCGCCAAGCTGCGCTCTACCCACAACAACTATCTGACTTTGCCGGTGATTTTCCTGATGCTGAGCAATCACTACCCGCTGGCCTTTGCGACGCCGTACAACTGGCTGATTGCGGCGCTGGTGTTTCTGATGGGCGTGACGATCCGACATTATTTCAACTCGTTGCACGCGCGCAAAGGCAATCCGCATTGGACCTGGGGCGTGACGGTGGTTCTGTTCCTGATCGTGGTCTGGCTGTCCACCGCACCCCAAATCGGGATGGACGCTGAGGCGAGCGAGCCAAAGGGGCGCTATGCCGAGGCCGAGGGGTTCGAGCAGGTCACGGATATCGTGCTGGGGCGCTGTTCCATGTGCCATGCGGCAGAACCCGGGTGGGACGGGATCCTTTGGGCACCCAAAGGCGTACGGCTAGAGACGCCTGCGCAGATCGCGGCCGAGGCACATCGGATCTATCTGCATTCGGGGGTCAGCGAGGCGATGCCACCGGCAAATCTGACGTGGATGGAACCGGAAGAGCGTGCGGCGATTGTGGCGTGGTATCGGGCGGCTCAGTGAGCGAAGTTTGACCAAATT
>CALGTJ010000709.1 GCA_937901435.1 uncultured Rhodobacter sp.
CTCTTCTTCGGACTGGACTTTTGTTTTGCCGTAAGCCTGTGTGTTGATGTGCCCGTCAATCCGATCAAGGAGCCTCCTATCGGTTTGGACTATATTTTGGTCGAAAAAACTGAGTCTGCTCCACCGCGCGCCGCTCAGTTGTTAGCCGAGTGTTTGACCAAGCACTTGAGCAACGTTCTGAGCGAGTGGCGCAAAAAATTTGATATGCAGGTGCCAAAATCTTAGGTTAGTGTAGCGAAAAAACGGAAGGGTCGTAGAATGATTGGCACAGCACTTATCGGTTTCGGATGGTGGGGCCAGCACATCGCTCGCCGTCTGAAGGATCATCTAAACTTTGATATAGGCGATGTCGTCGAGCCGGCGCCAGAGCTTCATACAAAGATCGAAGATCTTGGCCTAAACGTTGCATCAACCTAGGAGGCGGTGCCGAACGATCCGCGCGTGCAAGCTGTCATTCTCACATCTCCGAACGATCTCCACGACAGTCAAGTCCTAGAGGCTGTAGCTGCTGGCGCACATGTGTTTTGTGAAAAACCATTGTCACTGAACGCCAAAGGCGCGCGTGCGAGTATTGAAGCGTGCCGCAACGCTGGCCTTGTTTTGGGCGTAGGTCATGAGCGCCGCTTTGAGCCCGCGATTTTAGCGTTGTGAGAGATGATAGAACAACAAGCGCTTGGCAAGATCATGCACACAGAAATGGCGTTCAGCCATGACAAGTTGAAAGAGCTCACTTCAGACAGTTGGCGCACGACCAAAGCCTTTGCTCCCGCTGCTGGTATGACGCAGATGGGCATACATTTGACGGACCTTCTTATTGCGTTTTACGGGTCTGTCACAACCCTTCATGCGTTCACAGCCGACCGCAGTTTAGGTTGGGAAACGGGCGATGTGGTCACCGTACAGTTGCAGTTTGAAGCCGGGATGACAGCGACTTTGCATGCCATTCTACATACACCACACTTCATCAGAACTCATGTGTTTGGCTCTGATATGTGGGTGGAAATTCGCAACTCCACTCATCCAGACACCCCCGGTGGCAAAGCCGCGATGAAGCGGTATCACTCAATTGAAGACGTTGAAATCGAATTGTTTGATTGGACCGATATTGTGGTCGCAAACCTTGAAGCCTTCGGTGCTGCGATTCGAACTGAAAAGCCCTATCCTTACTCTGACTTCGAGCTTTTACATGACATCGAAGTACTCGACGCGATCATACTGTCCGCCGAAACCGGAGAGGCGACTCACCTTAACGCGTCACCGTAGGCGAGACGGAATTCAGCAGGGATTTCCAAAGGTGGGTTCGTCCCATCCATGAATTCAACCGTAGCAAACGCAAGATCCGTGTCGCCAGTATTCTCAAGCGAATGCATCATGTAATCACCTGTTCCATAATAAAAATGTTTAGTTTCTCCAACCGTATATTCTGTATCCGTGACTTCACCCGAAGAAAAATAGTTGCGCGCTTTGCCAGCACTCAACACCGTCCAAAAGTAGGGGTTCACATGGCGATGAAACGCGCAACGCGCGCCCACGGCAAGGTGCAAATGCCACACACGCACTCGATTCGTCTCTGACACAAGCATACTGCCGACGCAGCCATTGTCATGGCTCGTCAACATTTCCTCATAAAGCCCCTCAGGCCAATGTTCAAAGGCTGCAGGATCAGGATTGGTCGCAATATGATCGGATCCGTGCGTGCTCATGTTTCATCTCCTTATGCAAACCAGCCTAATCTACCAAAACCCGCTCTTGCTATAAACGCAATAGGAATCGATGCTATGTTTGACCGCTGATAGCAAGAACTTAACACAAAAGGACGCACGATGATTGATCTCTACACTTGGACTACGCCAAACGGGCGCAAGGTATCTATCCTTCTAGAAGAGCTTGGTGTCCCCTACACCCCTCACACCATCGATATTTCTAAGGACGAACAATTTGCGCCTGACTTTTTAAAAATCGCCCCGAACAATCGCATTCCCGCAATTGTCGATCAGGAGACTGGCACGCAGTTGATGGAGACAGGCGCGATCATGCTCTACCTTGCTGACAAATACAAAAAGTTCCAATGCGAGGGTGATGAGTACTGGCGCATGGTGGAATGGCTGATGTGGCAAATGGGTGGTTTGGGTCCGATGTTGGGACAGGTCCATCATTTCGTAAAATATAACAAAGGAAAATCGGAGTACGGCGAGCAGCGCTATTCAACGGAAGCGAGCCGATTGTATGGTGTCTTGAACAGGCGCTTGGAAGGGCGTGACTACATTGCAGGCCACGGCGTGGGCATGTATTCCATCGCTGATATGGCGTGCTGGCCTTGGGTGTCGCGCTTTGAGTGGCAAGAGATCAACCTCAACGACTTTACAAATGTGCGCGATTGGTATTTGCGCATCGCATATCGCCCCGCCACGCAAGCTGGTTACTCGGTTCCGAAATTCACAACAGAGGTGCCGATGCCATGAACGCAACAAACGAAAAGTATACATCAAGTATCCATCGCTTCACTTTGGGCGAGGCATCGGTGAGCACAATTCAAGACGGTGCGCATATCCGCGAGCCGATCAATCCCCCCTTTGCGCTAGACAAGTCTGACGAAGAAATCGCACAAATCGCCGCGCGCAATAACCTTCCTGCGCATGGCTTTGAGAGTGGTTACACCCCAACAATCATTCGTATTGGTGACCAGACTGTCCTCTTTGATACAGGTTTCGCGCCCCTTGGCGTCGACGAACCCGCTGGACACTTGCGCCGTCGCTTGGCCCATGCAGGTTACGCGCCGGAGGACATCGACATCGTTGCCTTCACCCACTGCCATCCAGATCATATCCTCGGTGTAATGGATGGAGATAAGCCCACCTATCCAAATGCGCGCTATGTGATAGGACGCAAAGAATTTGATGCATGGTCTAGCGGCGAGGGCATTCCAGAACAACGCGCCAGAACGCGTGACATTTTCCTCAAGCTGATCCCGCCTTTGGCGGATCGGATGACATTTCTAGAGGACGGGAAGAGTGTCGTTTCTGGCCTCACCGCCGAAGCGGCATTTGGACATTCTCCCGGCCATATGATGTATCGCCTTGAAAGCGCGGGCAAGTCGCTTCTGGTTTGGGGTGACGTCACCAATCACTTCGTCTTTTCGCTGCAATATCCTAACAGTCTTGTCGGCTATGACGATGATAAAGAAATGGCGGTTACAACGCGAAACCGCGTACTTGATATGGTCGCCACAGATGGTCTTTTAGTCAGTGGCTTTCACATGCCGTTCCCATCTCTTGGCTATGTAGAACGCACGCAAGACAGCTATCGCTGGACCCCAGCAAGCTATCAAACACGGATGTAATCACTCCGTCACGCGCAGCTCCTCAAAGGATGTCGCAACCCATTTGCGGTATCCTGCACGCACTGCAATATTGGCGTGCCATTCGCCTACCACCGGCAAAGTATCCAACATGGTCGGGTGCAAATCCATGATGCGGTGAAACAAACTGCCAATGGCGATATCTGCCATCGAAAAATCATCGCCAGCCAAGTAAGTGCGCCCGTCCGCAAGACCTGTTTCAAGAATGCGCAATGCCGCGTAGAGCGATTTGATATGCTTTGTCAAAGTCGCCTTGTCCTGCGCAGTCTTTCGCATGCGCACCTGTTGCCAGAATAACCCAAGAAACGGAGGTTGCAATGTTGTAGAACCAAACTCCATCCACATATCCGCAATAGGGCTAACCAGTCCCATCGCCAAATAGCGCAGAATCGCGTGGCTTTCCCAAAGCGTGACGTCGCCATCCTGCAAAACAGGAACACGGCGCACGGGTGTCAGTGCGGTAAACTCTGGATCAGAGTTTCCTCCAAATATACCGCCAACAATCTTGTGATCATAGGGTAGCTCGCGCTCCTCCAAAGCCCACAGCACCTTTTGCACATTGACCGAACTTGCACGTCCCCAAAGGATCATTTGATCGCTTGGGGATTGATAGGAGATCCAGCAGCCCCAGGAATATGGAGCGGTGGGGCCGTGAAGAAGAACTCATACACACCATCTTCCGCGCAATCCTCACCGAGGTCTTTGAGGTAGAAAATCTCGCCCATGGAAATGCCTATGGCCGGGATAACGACCCAGTGCCATGGCTGATTGGCTTCCTCGGATTCATTCGGGCGCACTTCGCACCCCCATGTGTCCGCACAAATCGCTGCAATATCATTTTTCTTAATCCAATGCGCTGTCTCAAACGACAGACCGGGCGCATCACCGCCCGCATATCCTGTCCAATCCCCCGCCGCGAGACAGCGTTCCTGATGCCCCGTGCGCACAATCACAAAGTCACCTTTGCGTATGTCGACACCTTGCGCAGCCGCACATCTATCAAGATCGTCGTTGGTGATCGGATAGCCGTCGTCCAAGCTATCCACGCCTTTCCAACGCGCGATATCGAGCAACACGCCGCGACCAACCATCTTATCACGCACATTTTCGATTCCGAGGTTTTTAGCACCATTTACCGTAACATCTGTCGCTGGAAATCCGTTATACATCTTGTCATCCAGAAAGATGTGGCACAGGGCGTCCCACTGCGTGCTGCCCTGACAGGGTAAGTTAATTGCATCATCCGCGTAGCGCAAGTATGCTTTTCCGTCGCCATCTTGCTCACCAATAACGGCATCCGTTCCCGTTGCCAGCATCTGATGGATCATATTCCAACGGCCACCAAACAGACCCGACTGTATCTTCTCCTTGAGGTCCAGACCTAGCGCAAATGTCTTTCCTTTTTTGATCAAACGACCCGCTGCAATCACATCCTCAGGCGTCACGTTATTCAACGTGCCAATCTGATCACCTTTCCCCCAACGCCCCCAATTAGAAAGCTCTTTGGCAGTGTCGTAAATATCCTGTCGCGTTAGTTTGGTCATGTGTCTGCTCCCGATGTGCATTGTTTATTTATCGAATGACAAATTAAATTCGTGCCTGAGTCAATGGACTTGCCACATATAAGATCTCATGCTTTTATCGAACGATAATTTAAATCAGGGATACCAAACATCATGGCCGATCCAGAAATGAAGACATTCGATATCATCTTTGAGGGCACTGGAACCATGTCTGGAAAGATGCGCAACGACGTTAAAGTTCATTTTGGAACGATGAATGAGACCTATGATCTCGCAACAGATGAAGGCCCATTTCATGGTGGGGATGCAACCGCTCCGCCCCCACTTGCTCTGTTCACGGCGGCGCTAACAGGTTGCATCATGACCCAGATCAGGGCTTTTTCCAAACGAATGAAAATCCCGATCGGACAGGTTACAGTAAACGCGCGCCTGCATTGGCGGGGTGAGCAAATGGGGAACGATCCTTATACAACAGCGCCTGTTGGTTTTGATCTGGATATCGATTTTGACAGCCCTGCGAACAAGGAGGACCAGATGCGTTTGATGGCGGCCGCCAAGAAGGGCTGCTTCATCGAGACCACCTTGATGCAAGGGCTCGAAGTGGGGCACAGACTTCAAATTGACGGCGATTGGCACGACGCATAGAGGGCCGCTCATGACACAGCCTGACATAGCCCCCAATAAGCCACCAAAGCGCAAACGGCTCTCGTCCGAAGCGCGGCGTCAGGATTTTATCAATCAGGCGATTGAGTTCTTCGCGGAAGAAGGTTTTGAGAGCTCGACCCGCGGCTTGGCCAAGAAGCTTGGTGTCACTCAACCGCTTTTGTATCGTTATTTTCCATCCAAAAACAACTTGATCTCAGAAGTATACGACGCCGTTTACGTCAAACGTTGGCAACCTGAATGGGAGCCACTTTTGCGTGATCGCTCACGACCCTTGGCAGATCGCTTGAATACGTTTTACAAAGTCTACACTGACGCGATTTTTAATCGCGAATGGATGCGGATATTCCTGTTCTCAGGCCTCAAGGGCGTCGACATCAATCGCCGTTACATGCAACTGGTGCGTCAGCGCATTCTGGAACCCATCCTTATTGAAGCACGCGTTGAGTTTGGATTGCCAGACGTCCCTCCAAAACACTGCGAAGTTGAATTCGTGTGGGTCACACACGGCGGCATCTTTTATTATGGCGTACGGGATCTAATCTATGAAAGCGCGATCTCCACCGACAAAGACCGCGTGATCGCCGATGCAATCACAGCGCTCATGGCCGGGTTAGAAATCAAATTGAACGGCCCAAAACAAACTTAGGCAGTCGTTCCGCGCGCGGGATAGCTGTTGTCCATCGCGAACTTAACTTTAGACAGCAAAAACCCCACATCAGGGCGTGACCACGGCATGTTTGAGATATCAATCAGGTATAAACGTCCATCTGGACGCACCCAAAACAAACCTGGCTCCGCAAACTGGGGGATTTCGGTTTCTTTGAAGGCTGTCGATAGATAAAGCCCCCAGTTGCGCACATCATCTACCGTTGCGCCGTATGCGATATCGAGGTTGGCAAGCTCCCACTCCGATTTGGTTTGTGTTGCGCGATCTTCGGGATCCATGGACACGGCAACTACGTTGACACCAGCATCTGCCGCCATATCGGTCAGCTCATTTAGCTTGCTCAGATACATTTTGCATACAGGGCAATGTAGGCCACGATAAAAAATCACCATCGTGAAGTTTTTTGGGGTTTGATCGGCAAGCGCCCAAGTTCCACCGCCAACCAAAGGCAATGAAAGTTCGGGCGCTTGGCTGTCTGGCATAAGTTTTTGGGTCATTGTTTTGATTCCTAGCTTGATCCTTATTTATAACTCGATAACTTAGGTTGTATGTCGCGTAAAGGTTGGGCGACGAATCCATCTAGCTAGGAGACATCATGAAAGCTCCAGACTTTGACTATCTACGACC
Source organism: uncultured Rhodobacter sp. (assembly GCA_937901435.1). The sequence continues at coordinate 6,842 of CALGTJ010000709.1, forward strand.
AGCAAGTTTAGCTGCTGCCGTTGCGATGCTCGCCGAATATGATGGCGAAGCTATGCCGCTCGCGGGTGGACAAAGCTTGATGCCGATGATGAATTTTAGAATGGCTGCGCCCGAGGCCTTGATCGACCTCGTCAATCTAAGCGAGCTGCGTGGTATTTGGGTGGAAAGCGATACAATCCGTATTGGCGCAATGACGTCTTACGCCGAGTTAAAGGGTGATGCTGCAGTGCAAAAGCATATCCCACTATTCAGCCTCGCACTGCCCCATATCGCCCATGATGCGATCCGTAATCGTGGCACGATTGGCGGCTCTCTAGCGCTTGCTGATCCAGCGGCAGAAATGCCCGCGATGATGCTCGCATTGAACGCAAACATCGAAATCGAAGGGCCAGATGGCACACGCATGCTAAGTGCCGATGACTTCTTTCTTGGCATGTTCGAAACAGCTTTGGATGGTGAACTCATCAAAGCAATTCACATCCCAGTTGCAACGTCCGAACAACGTTTTGGCTTTCACGAGCTGACACAGCGGCACGGTGATTACGCCCTCGCAGGGGTTGCTATCGCTCAAACATCGAACACATATCGCGCGGCCTTTTTCGGGGTAGCAGATCGTGCAATGCGCGTGCCAGAACTTGAAGTGGCACTTGAAAAACAAGCCGATTTCTCATCCGTTCTCGAACACCTCGATAGTATCGATTTCACCGATGATCTCAAAGCAAATTATAAGACCCGTCAGCGTCTTGC
>CALGTJ010000710.1 GCA_937901435.1 uncultured Rhodobacter sp.
GATCCTCTATGTTTTCGCGATCGGATCTCTAGAGGTCTATGGCGTGATCATGGGCGGCTGGGCGTCGAACTCTAAATACCCGTTCCTTGGGTCGCTGCGGTCTGCGGCGCAGATGATCTCTTATGAGGTGTCCATCGGTTTGATCATCGTTGGGGTTATCATCTCGACGGGCAGTCTGAATTTTGGCGATATCGTCCGGGCGCAGGACGGATCCTATGGCCTGTTCAGCTGGTATTGGCTGCCCCATTTCCCGATGGTGTTTCTGTTCTTTATCAGTGCCTTGGCCGAAACCAACCGCCCGCCGTTTGACTTGCCAGAGGCAGAGTCGGAATTGGTGGCGGGTTATCAAGTCGAATATTCCTCTACACCGTTCCTGCTGTTCATGGCAGGAGAGTATATCGCAATTTTCCTGATGTGCGCGCTGACCACCTTGCTGTTCTTTGGCGGCTGGTTATCGCCCATCCCCGGATTGCCCGACGGCGCGATCTGGATGGTTCTGAAGATGGCGTTTTTCTTCTTCCTCTTCGCCATGGTCAAGGCCATCGTGCCGCGCTATCGCTATGACCAGTTGATGCGCTTGGGCTGGAAAGTGTTCCTGCCGATGTCGCTGGCGTGGGTTGTGATCGTGGCCTTCTTTGCGCAATTCGGGGCCTTTGGTGGCGCCTATGCCCGCTGGGCTGTGGGGGGTTAGGCCGCTATGGGCGTCGACTATGTCCTCTTCGAGCGACTGGTAGAGCTTTCTACCCGCTTCAAACCTGCCGGGCGTAGCCTTGGTCTGGGGCGGCACTCTTTCAGGAGCGAAAGCGTCTATGCCCCGCGGCATTCAAAAGCCATGAAAGTCAACGGGTTAGAGGGCAAACGGTTCGACTATCTGCAAGAGGATGGCTATTACGAAACCCTAATGCGCAAACTTGGGTTTGGTGAGATCGAATCGATGGATTTCTCGGACTATGAAGGCGCGTCGCTTATTCAGGATCTCAGCAAACCGATCCCGGACGAGATGGAACAACAGTTTGATTTCATTTTTGACGGCGGCACGCTTGAACATGTGTTCAACATCCCGGTTGCACTTGAAAATGTGTTTCGGATGCTGAAACCGGGCGGGCGGTTCGTGTCTGCCAATGGGATGAACGGGTTCAATGGTCACGGCCTGTACCAGTTTGGACCGGATCTGGTTTGGACGTACTGGCGGCGGACCGTGCAATGCCACGTTCACAGCTGCCGTGGGATCACCAAAGCGCCCGGCGAAGAAGATTTTCACCTTGAATTTCAGGACCCTGCAGAGTTGGGCCACCGTCTGCGTCTGAAGGGGCGGATCCCGCCTTCGCGGTTTTATCTATATTATGAGGTAGAACGCCTGCCCGGATCCGCTATCAGCGACGCCACGCTACAGAGTGACTACGAAGTGAAATGGGCCGGGCACGAAAATGCCGGCGAAATCCGTTTGGACGGAGCGAAAGCATGACCCAGATCGACTATACCCGCGCGGCCAAGTACTTTTTGCTGATGGATTTTTTCAAGGGCTTCAAGCTTGGGCTGAGATACTTCTTTGCCCCCAAAGCGACCCTGAATTATCCGCATGAGAAGGGCCCGCTTAGCCCGCGTTTTCGTGGTGAACACGCGCTGCGCCGTTACCCAAACGGGGAAGAACGCTGTATTGCCTGCAAGTTGTGCGAGGCGATCTGTCCGGCGCAGGCCATCACAATTGACGCCGAACCGCGCCAAGACGGCAGCCGCCGCACGACCCGGTACGACATCGATATGACGAAATGCATTTACTGTGGCTTTTGCCAAGAGGCCTGTCCGGTAGATGCTATCGTCGAGGGGCCGAATTTCGAGTTTTCGACAGAGACCCGCGAAGAGCTTTATTACGATAAGGCCAAATTGCTGGAGAATGGCGACCGCTGGGAATCAGAGATCGCGCGCAATCTTGAAATGGATGCACCTTACCGATGACCTCCTCTGGAAACCCTTTTGACGACCTCATGAGGATGGGTCAGGACTGGGCCAAGAGCATGGGCTCTGGCGCGGATGCCTTCAGTATGGAGTCGCTTGAAAAGCTGTGGCCGACGATGTCCAAAGAAGCGATGGAAGCCTTTATGGGCAAGGGGACCAGCCCGGAAGGCCTTGATGCGAAAACGAAATTATTGCTGACACTGCAAGGTTTGACCACAATGGGCGCCGAGGCAGAGACGCAGATCCGTTTGACACTGCGCCACGCTCTTGCGGCCGGGGCCAGTACGCAGGAAATCACAGAGACGATCGCGCTGGCCGGCATGTTCGGCGGCGCTCCGGCGATGACCAAGGCCATGGTTTTGGCCAAAGAGGTCTTTGACGCGCAGGAGGATAAGGCATGAGTTTTGAAGTCTTCACATTCTACCTTTTCGCCATTTCGGTGATTACTGGTGGCTTGTTTACGGTGATTTCACGCAATCCGGTGCATTCCGTGCTGTGGCTTATTCTGGCCTTTCTCTCGGCGGCGGGGCTGTTCGTTTTGCTGGGCGCTGAATTTGTCGCGATGTTGCTGGTGATCGTTTACGTGGGCGCGGTGGCGGTCCTGTTCTTGTTCGTGGTGATGATGCTGGATGTGGATTTTGCCGAGCTTAAGGCGGAGATGGCGAAATATATGCCGCTGGCCTTGTTGATCGGTGTGGTCTTGCTAATGCAACTGGGCCTCGCCTTTGGTGTCTGGCAAACTTCGGACGGTGCGCAAGCAGCGCGCGCGGCGATTGCGCCCGAGGATGTTCACAATACGGCGGCTTTGGGTCTGTTGCTGTATGACGACTATATCCTGCTGTTTCAACTGGCGGGGCTGATCTTGCTGGTGGCGATGATCGGCGCGATTGTATTGACCCTGCGCCATCGGACGGATGTCAAACGGCAGGATGTTCTGGCGCAAATGTACCGTGATCCCGCCAAGGCGATGGAAGTCATGGACATAAAACCGGGGCAGGGCCTGTAACCTTGGGCAGCGGACTCGGGGCATATGCACCGCTGCTGCCCTTGGTTGGACTTGTAGCATTGGTCGTGACGGCCATCCGCCGACGGCGGGAAAAGAAAAAAAGATTTGAGGGACGGCATGGTCGGACTTGAACACTATCTGACGGTTGCGGCGGCTTTGTTCGTCATCGGGATTTTCGGGATCTTCCTGAATCGAAAGAATATTATCATCCTGTTGATGTCGATTGAACTGATCCTGTTGTCGGTGAACATCAATCTTGTCGCGTTCTCCAGCTTTCTCGGCGATCTGGTTGGCCAGATCTTCACGCTTTTCGTTCTGACCGTCGCGGCGGCTGAGGCGGCGATCGGGTTGGCGATCCTTGTTTGTTTCTTCCGCAACCGCGGCACGATCGATGTCGAAGACGTCAATGTGATGAAGGGCTAAGAGTCATGGAAACCACCATTCTTTTTGCCCCCCTGATCGGAGCATTGATCTGCGGGTTCGGCTGGCGTGTGATCGGTGAGGCTGCGGCCACCTGGACGGCCACTTGCTTTCTCTTTCTTGCGGCCTTTCTAAGCTGGATCGTCTTTCTGGGCTTTGACGGCGAGACGCAACAGATCGAGATCTTGCGCTTCATTGAAAGCGGCAGTCTTAGCACAGATTGGTCGATCCGTCTGGATCGTCTGACCGCGATTATGCTGATCGTGATCACAACGGTCTCGGCGCTGGTTCATCTTTATTCTCAAGGCTATATGGAGAATGATAGCCAATTCCGCGAAGGCGAGGTCTACAAACCGCGGTTTTTCGGCTACCTGTCCTTCTTTACTTTCGCAATGCTGATGCTCGTGACCTCTGATAATCTGGTGCAGATGTTTTTCGGCTGGGAAGGCGTGGGTGTCGCATCCTATCTGCTGATCGGCTTTTACTACCGCAAACCGTCGGCCAATGCCGCCGCGATCAAGGCCTTTGTGGTGAACCGGGTCGGAGATTTCGGCTTTGCCTTGGGTATCTTCGCTCTGTTTTTTCTGACCGACTCAATCTCTTTTGATGTGGTGTTTGAAAAGGCGCCTGAGCTGGCACAGACCCAGATCCGGTTCCTCTGGACCGATTGGAACGCGGCGAATTTGGTGGCCTTTTTGTTGTTCATCGGTGCGATGGGCAAATCGGCGCAATTGCTGCTGCACACCTGGCTTCCAGACGCGATGGAGGGGCCGACGCCTGTGTCTGCGCTGATCCACGCCGCGACCATGGTGACGGCGGGTGTTTTCCTTGTGTGCCGCATGTCGCCGCTGATGGAATTCGCGCCAGAGGCCAAGGCATTTATCGTGTTTATGGGGGCGACCACGGCCTTCTTTGCGGCGACGGTTGGTCTTGTGCAGAATGATATCAAGCGCGTGATCGCCTATTCAACCTGTTCGCAACTGGGCTATATGTTCGTGGCGGCAGGTGTCGGCGTCTACAGCGCGGCCATGTTCCACCTGCTGACCCACGCATTTTTCAAGGCGATGCTGTTTCTTGGGGCGGGCTCTGTCATCCACGCGATGCACCACGAGCAGGACATGCGCAACTACGGCAATCTGCGCAAGAAAATCCCCTATACTTACTGGGCGATGATGATCGGGACATTGGCGATCACAGGTGTCGGTATCCCCTTGACCCATATCGGTTTTGCCGGGTTCCTGTCCAAGGATGCGATCATTGAAAGCGCCTTTGGGGCCGGGACCGGCGTTGGGAATTACGCCTTTTGGATGCTGGTCATCGCGGCGATGTTCACAAGTTTCTATAGCTGGCGGCTGATCTTTATGACGTTCTACGGAGAGCCGCGCGGCGACAAGCACACCCACGAACATGCGCACGAAAGCCCGGTGGTCATGCTGGTGCCGCTTGGGGTGCTGGCGCTTGGTGCGGTCTTCGCCGGGATGATTTGGTTCGGGTCGTTCTTTGGGGACCATGACGAGGTCAATGAATTTTACGGGGTGCCGGTGCATCACGCCGAGGCTGCGGATCATGGCGCAGCAAAGGAAAACGGTACGGGCACGGATCACGGCGAGGCAGAGCCTGCAAAAGCTGGTGATCACGCTGTGGCAACAGAGGGCCATGGTGAAACCGGGGCGATGGTCGCTGGATGGACCAAAGGCGACGGGGCGGTCTTTACGCACCCGGACAATCACGTGATGGATAACGCGCACCATGCGCCAAGCTGGGTCAAGGTTTCGCCGTTTGTCGCGATGTTGCTGGGGCTTGGCATGGCGTGGCTGTTTTATATTCGCCGCCCGGATCTGCCCGGTCGTCTCGCAGAGAGCCAGCGCCCTCTGTACAATTTCCTGCTCAACAAATGGTATTTTGACGAGCTTTATGACTGGATCTTTGTGCGCCCGTTGAAATTCCTGGGCAGCTTTCTGTGGCGACGCGGTGATGAGGCGATCATCGATGGCGGCATCAATGGTCTGGCCTTGGGTATCGTGCCCTTCTTTACGCGCCTCGCCGGGCGGGCCCAGTCCGGATACATCTTTACCTATGCCTTCTTCATGGTGATCGGGATCGTGGTCCTTGTGACCTGGATGACGCTGAGCGGAGGAGCGAACTGATGGACAACATCCTTTCGATCATCACCTTCCTGCCGCTGATCGCGGCGGCGATCCTGGCGATTTTCCTGCGCGGCGACGATGAGGCGGCCCGTAAGAACGCCAAATGGCTGGCATTGATTGCGACCTCGGTGACCTTAGTGATCTCGCTTTTCCTGATTGCGCAGTTTGATCCGGCCAACACCGGGTTCCAATTCGTCGAAGAGCGTGAATGGCTGATCGGCCTGAAATATCGCGTCGGCGTTGACGGGATCAGTGTGCTGTTTGTGATGCTGACCACCTTCCTGATGCCAATCACGATCCTTGCCTGCTGGAACGTGGAGTACCGGGTCAAGGACTACATGATCGCGTTCCTCGCGCTAGAGACGCTGATGCTGGGCGTTTTCGTGGCGCTGGATCTGATCCTGTTCTACCTCTTCTTTGAGGGTGGCTTGATCCCGATGTTCCTGATCATTGGCATCTGGGGCGGGGCAAACCGCATTTACGCCGCGTTCAAGTTCTTTCTGTATACCTTCCTCGGGTCCGTTCTGATGTTGGTTGCGATGATTGCGATGTATGTCGATGCGGGCACGACCTGTATCGGGGGATGTGGCGATGCCGTGTCGCTCTTGACCCATACTTTCGCGTCGGACACGCTGAATATAGCTGGGTTCCAGATTGTGGGCGGCTTGCAAACCCTGCTGTGGTTGGCCTTTTTCGCAAGTTTTGCGGTCAAAATGCCGATGTGGCCGGTGCATACATGGCTGCCAGACGCACATGTTCAGGCCCCGACGGCCGGGTCTGTGGTTCTGGCCGCAATCCTGTTGAAAATGGGGGGCTACGGATTTTTGCGCTTCAGCTTGCCAATGTTCCCGGTGGCCTCTGACCTTCTGGCCAACTTTGTGTTGTGGATGTCTGCGATTGCAATTGTTTATGCTTCTTTGGTGGCGCTCGCACAGTCGGATATGAAAAAGCTGATCGCCTATAGCTCCGTGGCCCATATGGGCTATGTCACCGCCGGAATTTTCGCGGCCAACCAGCAGGGCGTGGATGGGGCAATCTTTCAGATGATCAGCCACGGCTTTATTTCCGGCGCGCTGTTCCTCTGTGTCGGTGTTGTGTACGACCGGATGCACACCCGTGAGATTGACGCCTACGGGGGGCTGGTCAACCGGATGCCCGCCTATGCGCTGATCTTTCTGCTGTTCACCATGGCCAACGTCGGCTTGCCGGGAACCTCCGGTTTTGTTGGGGAATTCCTGACCCTGATGGGCATTTTTCAGGCAAATACATGGGTTGCGATGGTTGCAACGACGGGTGTGATCCTGTCGGCGGCCTACGCGCTGTGGCTGTATCGTCGGGTGGTCATGGGCGATCTGATCAAGGAAAGCCTGAAATCCATCACTGACATGACTGGCCGAGAGCGTGTGATTTTTGCGCCGCTTGTGGTCATGACCCTACTTCTGGGCGTCTATCCCAGCCTTGTGACCGATATCATCGGCCCTTCGGTTGCGGCGATGCTGTCCGATCATCAGACCTCTTTGGCCAATGCTTCGGCGCTGGTCACGACGGTCGCTGAAACTGCGAGCCAATGATATGATAAACGCCGATTTTCAGATCCTTTTGCCAGAGGTGCTGTTGGCGGTCTACGCCATGGCAGCCCTGCTGATCGCAGTTTACACTGGCAAGGACAAACTGGCCTCTGTGCTGGTTTGGGCGACCTCTGCTGTCTTTGCCTTGCTTGCATTGTGGATCGGTCTGGGAGGCGAGGGCAGCAACCCGGCCTTTGGCGGCATGTTCGTTGACGACGGGTTCTCGCGCTTTGCCAAGGTGGTGATCCTTGTCTCTGCGGCCTCTGTTTTGATGATGAGCGAAAGCTGGTTGAGCAAACGCAACCTGCTGCGATTCGAGTTTCCCATCCTGATCTCTCTGGGCGTGGTGGGGATGATGGTCATGGTCTCTGCCGGAGACTTGATCACCCTCTACATGGGGTTGGAACTGCAATCACTGGCGCTTTATGTGGTGGCTGCGATGCGCCGCGACAGTATCAAGTCGACAGAGGCCGGGCTGAAATACTTTGTGCTTGGTGC
>CALGTJ010000711.1 GCA_937901435.1 uncultured Rhodobacter sp.
CCAGTAAGAGCTGACGTATTCCGCCTGATCGCGCATGGCGTCAGCCTTGTCGTTAAAAAACACAAACCCCAGTCCCGGCGGCGTCATGAGGCCTTTTTGGCAGCCCGCAACGGTCACATCCACACCCCAGGCGTCCATTTCAAAGCGGTCAGACCCAAGGCAGGCGATGCAATCGACCATCAAAAGCGCGGGGTGTCCGGTCTCGTCCAGCACGCGGCGAATGCCGGGGACATCACTGCGCACCGAGGACGAGGTGTCGACTTGGGTCAGCAGGACCGACTTGAACTGGTGGTCCTTGTCAGCGGTCAGAACCTCTGCCAGCCGGACCAGATCCACACCGGACTCGCGGCCAAAATCGACAATCTCGCAGTCCACACCCATGGCCATGGCCATGCCGGCCCAGCCTTTGGCGAAAGACCCCGTGGCAAGGACCAGCGCCTTGTCCCCACGGTTGTGGGTGTTGGCAACCGCCGCCTCCCATGCGCCGTGACCGTTGGAAATATAGATCGCCACACGGCCCTTGGTGCGCGCCACAGCTTTTAGATCAGCAGTCAGGCCGGGCATCATATCGACCAACTCGCCTTCATAGATGTTGGGCGCCGCGCGGTGCATGGCGCGCAGCACGCGGTCCGGCATCACAGAGGGGCCGGGGATGGCAAGGGTTTCGCGGCCGTTGGCAAGGGTCATGGGATCAGCTCCGGGAGGGTTTTTTCAATTGCTAGGCTTCTGGGTGAGCGAGGTCAATCACCAGAGGGCGCGCGCGCTTGTCGCGGCCCGCTTTTGCCATTACATCCACTCCTTGGTTCCATTGCCCCGAAAGGCCCCGGATGTTTGGCGCGTTTTTTAATCGGCTGCATGAAATAGAGCGCAATTTCTCGCGCTCTTTCGGCACTGATATCTCGACGCCACAGGCACGCCGATCCGCCATGCGACATTTCTATTGGTCCGATCACGGCATCCTGCGCGGACTCTGGACCAATCAGGAAGAGATCGCACCGGGAGTCTGGCGGTCAAACCAACCCTCGCCTGCGCGATTGCGCAAACTCAGTGGGATGGGGATCAAGACCATTCTCAATCTGCGCGGTCAGGATAAGTTCAGCTTCTATCTGTTCGAGCGCGAAGGCTGCGCGGCACTTGGGATCGAATTGATCGACATCAAGATCTACGCCCGTTCTTTGGTGCCACGGGAAAAATTCACAGAGCTTTTCGAGATCTTTGATCAGATCGAGCGCCCGTTTCTGTTGCATTGCAAATCCGGGGCGGATCGGGCCGGGCTGGTTTCTGCGTTGTGGTTGCTGGACAAGGAAGGCGCGACAATTGCGCGGGCCAAAGAGATGCTGTCGTTTCGCTATGTGCATCTGAAACACACCAAGACGGGCGTTCTGGATCATCTGCTGGACACCTACGAGGCGGATTTCGCCCACGATCCCGTGCCGATCCGTCGGTGGTTCGCGCAAAAATATGACCCAGAGGCGATCACCACCTCTTTCCACAAAAAGATGGGCTGGCCCGCCCCAAAAGCGACATGAGCGATCTGACCCGCTGGCTGTGGCGGTCTTATCTGCGCCGTCATTGGCTCGTCATTGCGGTGGCGGTGGTGCTGATGGCGATAGAGGGCGCGATGCTGGGGATGCTCAGTTATATCATTCGCCCGATGTTCGATCAGGTGTTTGTCGCTGGCGACCGCGACGCGATCACTTGGGTGTCGCTGGGCGTGTTCGGTATTTTTCTGGCGCGCGCTCTGGCGGGGTTTGGACAGCGCGTGTTGATGATGAGCGTGGGGCAGCGGGTCTCTGCCGCGCTGCAAACGGATATGGTCGCTCATATGGTGCGTCTGGATTCCAGTTGGTTTCAGGACAATTCGCCGGGAATGCTGATTGAACGGGTGCGCGGCGATACGCTGGCGGCCTCGACAATCTGGGCGACCGTTTTTTCCGCGCTGGGGCGCGATACGGTGGCGTTGCTGTCCCTGCTGGCCGTCGCAATCAGCATCGACTGGCTCTGGACGCTGATCGCCGTGGCCGGGGCGCCGGTTCTGATGGGGCCCATGGTGCTGTTGCAACGCTGGGTGCGCCGCTCGACCCGCGCCGCGCGCAACGCGGCCGCAGACATTGCCACCCGGCTGGACGAGACGTTTCACGGTATTGACACGATAAAGCTTAACACAATCGAGACCCGCGAGGCCAAGCGGTTTGCCGGGGCGTTAGACGGATTTGTCGACGCGCAGATCAAGTCAGAGGCGGGTCAGGCCGGTATCCCCGCGATGATGGATATCGTTGCGGGGATCGGGTTTCTGGGCGTGCTAAGCTATGGCGGTTTGCAGATCATCGAGGGTCAAAAGAGCGTGGGCGAGTTCATGTCGTTCTTTACCGCGATGGCCTTGGTGTTCGAACCGTTGCGGCGGATTGGCAATGTCTCTGGCGCGTGGCAGGCCGCCTTGGCCTCGCTGGAACGCATCCATGCGGTTTTTGACGCAACGCCCAGCATTACCTCACCTGCAACACCCGTGGTCCTGCCGGTACAGGCCGCGCAGGCGGATGTGGTGTTCGACGCGGTTGATTTCGCCTATGGCGACCAACCTGTTCTGCGCGGGGCCAGCTTTACCGCCAGGGCGGGTCAGACAACAGCATTGGTCGGGGCCTCGGGCGCGGGGAAATCCACCGTGTTTCGGGTGCTGACCCGCTTGGTTGATCCACAATCGGGCAACGCAAGCGTCGGCGGCGTCGATGTGGCCGCCTTGGATTTACAAGAGTTGCGCGGCTTGTTTTCTGTGGTGAGCCAAGACGCGCAATTGTTCGACGAAAGCCTGCGGGACAATGTCGTGCTGGCGCGTGATCCGGCCCGGCTGGATCAGGTGCTGGAGGCTGCATATGTGGCCGATTTCCTGCCCAATCTGGCGCAAGGCGTGGACACAAAGGCGGGGCCGCGCGGCTCTGCCTTATCCGGGGGGCAACGCCAGCGCGTCGCCATCGCACGCGCCCTGCTGCGCGACACGCCGATCCTGCTGCTGGACGAGGCCACCTCGGCGCTGGATGCGCAATCAGAGGCCGTGGTGCAGGCTGCGCTGGAAAAGCTTAGCCAAGGGCGTACAACCTTGGTGATCGCGCATCGTTTGGCCACCATCCGCAGCGCCGATCAGATCGTGGTAATGGATCAGGGTCGCGTCGTCGATGCGGGCACGCATGAAGACCTGCTGGCGCGCGGCGGGCTATACGCAGACCTCTATCGCCTTCAGTTTTCGCAATAATCAGCGTTTCTGATAGGCCTTTGCCAGCCGCTCTGGGTCTGCCCCGCACAGGTAGCGCGTCAGTGTCACAAGGTTGCGCGCCCCGCGCCGTATCCAGCCCTGCGCCTCGTACCGCTCCGCGCTGGTAAACGCGGTCGCATCAAGCGGGTGCAGCGCGGTCTTCAACGCGCAGGCTATCGCCACGTCCTCCATCAGGGGGATATCCGCAAAGCCACCGACGCGCGCATAGTGGTCGCGATGGATCAACAAACCCTGATCGCCATACGGCAGATCCAGACGGCGCGCCCGCAGATTGGCCCACCCCGCAACCAGCCGTGGCATCAAACCACCCGCGCGAAATGCCAGACGGAAATACCCCGCTTTGTCCGGATGATCGCGCATATGGGTCAGCACCGCATCGGGCCAATCCTCTGACAGAAAGGTGTCGGCATGAAGAAACAACAACCACTGCCCCTCTGCCCATTCAGCCCCGCGCGCCAATTGCCCGCCCCGTCCCGACGTGCCGCCAAGCCAGATCGCGCCCGCAGTTTGCGCGATCGCACGGGTTGCATCCTGTGACCCGCCGTCACTGATGATGACCTCGCGGATCAGCCCTGCTTGCAGCCCAGCCCCCAAGGCGCCCAGCGTTAGGGCCAAATTTTCGCCCGCATTCAATGTCGGCAGAATGATCGAAAGAGGCGCGCGCATTGGGCTTTCCGTGGTGGTGTCGGGGGCTTATATCACTTTAGTATAACAGGAAAGGATCGCAAAATGCAGGGGCAACGCTGTGACGACCGCACAATTCTAGAGATCGGCGGCGCAGATCGTGTGGATTTCTTGCAAGGATTGGTCACCAATGATGTCGCTGGCCTGAAAGACGGGCTGGTTTACGCCGCCTTGCTGACCCCGCAGGGCAAATATATGGCTGATTTCTTTTTGGTTCCTTGGCAGGACGTGATCCTTCTGGATGTCAAAACCGATCTGGCCCAGATGCTGGGGCAGCGTTTGGCGATGTATAAACTGCGCGCGAAAGTCACAATCACGCCGTCGGATGTGCCTGTGTCGCGCGGGCTTGGCCCTGTGCCAGCCACGGCTTTTGCTGACCCCCGCCACCCTGATCTCGGCTGGCGGCACTACGGAGAGATCGCACTGGATCCGGTTGAGATCGACTGGGACAGGCTGCGGATTGCCGCATGTGTGCCAGAAACCGGGGTCGAATTGACCGCAGAGACCTATATTCTCGAAGCCGGGTTCGAGCGGTTGCATGGCGTGGATTTCCGCAAGGGCTGTTACGTCGGCCAAGAGATTTCCGCCCGGATGAAGCATAAGGCTGAACTGCGCAAAGGGCTGGCCGTCGTCGAGATTGACGGCGCAGCACCCATCGGAACAGAGATCACGGCCAACGGAAAAGCCGCAGGTGTGCTGTATACCCAAGCCGAGGGCCGCGCGATTGCCTATCTTAGGTTCGATCGCGCAACCGGAGAGATGACGGCAGAGAATGCCACATTGCGTCTTAACCAAGCGTAAAAAAACTGCGACCGGTATCCAAAGATGCAGGCGCATTATGCCAAAAACAAAACAGCCGCCCCAAGGACGGCTGTTTTGTTTCAAATGTCGCCACCCACCTAGGCGCGTTCGGCGTATTCCATCGTCTCGGTGTTAACGATCACGTCCTCGTCCTGCCCCACGAAAGGCGGCACCATAATGCGCACGCCATTGTCCAAAAGCGCAGGTTTAAAGCTGTTCGCAGCCGTCTGACCTTTGACGACAGGCTCTGTCTCAACGATTTTGCAGACCACTTTTTGCGGCAAAGAGGCGCTGAGGGCCTCGGAGTCATGATATTCAATGTGGATTGTCATGCCATCTTGCAGGAAGGGGCGACGTTCACCCAGCAGATCCGCAGGCAATTCCATCTGCTCGTAGGTCTCGGTGTCCATAAACACCAACATCCCGTCGTTTTCGTAAAGGAATTGTTGATCTTTCTGCTCTAAGCGTACGCGCTCGACCTTATCCGCAGAGCGGAAACGCTCGTTCAGTTTGGACCCATTGCGCAGGTTCTTCATTTCGACTTGGGCAAAGGCTCCGCCTTTACCCGGTTTGA
>CALGTJ010000712.1 GCA_937901435.1 uncultured Rhodobacter sp.
TACAGTAGCCAAATTTCTCGTGCTCTGTTCCAATGCGCCAGTCCTCTTTTGGCTTGCAGCCATCGGCAAGATATTGGGCCAGTTGTTCGTGCCGCTCAATGGGGCCGCCGCCAGATTGAGGAATAGACATGGGCGCGTGCTCCGGACCTGTGACAAGTTAGATCGCAGGACTGGTCATTTTTGGCGCAAGTGTCAATGCAGACGACGCGGGGGGCTGTGCCAAATCACAACTCGTTGAGAGGGATGGTGACTAAGAATGTTGAGCATGTTTTCCGTTCGGATCCCGTCAAGACTGGCAAAAACATCGAACAGGATATCCGCATTCTGGGCCGTGACCGGAATATGAAGAGGCGGCGTGCCCGGTTGCGTCAACACCCAGCAGACCGGTTTTGAGGTTGGATCCAGTTCAACCTCTTCCAGCGCATCAATTGACACCGATCCGCCGTCAAGCGGGCCGAAATACGTGACCATACGTTCGGTCACCTGAACCACACCGGGTCCATCTGTGCCCCGACGAAACCGCGCGCGCTGGATACCGGCAAAGGCAAGCACCACGCCAAGCATCACGAAAATTGTCCCAAGCACCGCAAGCAGACCCTGTTGCGTCACGGTCCAATAGGTTCCGAACAGCGCAAATGCCACGCCAATCAGCGTTTCACGCCATCGAACAATGGTATCGCGAATCTCGGGGCGGATGAAATCCATAGCGGCGTCCTCTGCATCTGCGTCGTTCTTAATATAGAGGGTCCTAACGCGAATTTAACGGGGACAGAGAAATTACGACCAATCCCCAAGGCTTGATTGCCACAGGGTCATCGCGGCAACGACCGCTGTATCGGCACGCAGGATACGAGGGCCAAGGCTAATTCTGGTGACATAGGGCAAGGCAGAGAGGTGCGCGCGTTCTGCCGCGCTGAAGCCGCCCTCGGGGCCGATCAAAATGGCCGATTTCACTTTGTCACTGGCCACTAGCGGCGCACAGGCCCCCACCGCGCCTTCGTCACAAAAGACCAGTTGGCGGTCATTGGGCCACGCCTTCAACACCGAGGAAAGCTTTTGCAGATCAGTGACTTGCGGCACATAAGTGCCCCCACATTGCTCGGCGGCTTCGACAGCGTGGGCTTGCAAGCGGTCCTGACGGATTCGTTCAGAATTCGTATGGGCGGTCTGCACCGGCATGATCCGGGCAGCCCCCATTTCAGCGGCTTTTTCGACAATAAAATCGGTGCGCGCCTTTTTGATCGGCGCAAACAACAGCCACAGGTCGGGCGGCATTTGCAGTGGGCGGGTCTGCTCCTCTGCCAACAGAACGCCGTCGCGTTTGCCCGCCTTGACCACACTCGCCAAAAACTCGCCATCGTGCCCGTTGAACAAAGCCAGCGTGTCGCCCACCCCAAGCCGCATCACGCTGAAGAGGTAATGCGCCTGATCGCGCGACAGGACGACCGATTGCCCTGCGGACAGCGGATGATCTACAAAGAGTCGGATGGTACTTGTTGCCATAACGCAGACGATAGGTGGCAAATGACGGATATTCCAGAGACCACAGGACAGGTTGCGGACGCGGTGCGCGGCAATTGGGTCGATTCCCTCGCGCCAAAAGCATTGCGGCCCTATTTGCGTCTGTCGCGCGCAGATCGCCCGATTGGCACGTGGTTGCTGTTGCTGCCATGCTGGTGGGGCCTGTTGATGGCCTGTGTGGCGAATGGCACCTTTGGCTGGCGCGAGGCTTGGATCTTTGTGGGCTGCGCGATTGGCGCGTGGCTGATGAGGGGGGCGGGGTGCACGTGGAACGACATCACCGACCGCCATATTGATGGCGCAGTCGAGCGTACGGCGTCGCGCCCGATCCCGTCGGGACAAGTCAGCGTCAAGGGCGCTGTGATGTGGATGTGTGCACAGGCTCTGATCGCGTTTTGCACTCTCCTGACGTTCAATGTCACCGCCATCGCGCTTGGGATCGGGTCTTTGGCACTGGTCTGTATCTATCCCTTTGCCAAGCGGTTCACCTGGTGGCCGCAGGTGTTTCTGGGCCTCGCCTTCAACTGGGGTGCGTTGCTGGCATGGACCGCACAGGATGGCGCGCTTGGCTGGCCTGCGGGGCTGTTGTATCTGGCTGGGATCAGCTGGACGCTGTTTTATGACACGATCTACGCCCATCAGGACAAAGAGGACGACGCCTTGATCGGGGTCAAATCCACGGCGCGCCTCTTTGCCGAAAACACCCCGAAATATCTTGCAGCGTTTATGGTCATCACCGTGGTTCTGATGGCGCTGGCGATCATCCTTGCCTTGGGTCCAAGCCAAAATCCCTTGGCTTTGGTCATTGCGCTGGCAGGGCCTTGGGCGCTTGGCTGGCATTTGACATGGCAAATGCGGCAGTTGAATATCGACGACACCGACACCTGCCTGCGACTGTTTCGTGCCAACCGAAACACCGGGCTAATTCCCGTGCTGTTTCTTGCCGGTGCTCTTTTCGTGTGATTGCAGCCCCGGAATATGCAGCCTAAGAAGTAGGCCTGACGCGGTAGAACAGGATTCCACCAACGCCAATGCGCATTTCCAATTTCATCCCTGTGGTGCTTGCCTTCATTGGTGCGGCCCTTCTCGCATCGATTGCTGCGGCGATCACTGCGGATCGAATCGAAAAAAGCACTCATGCCCAGGTCACCCGGATCTTGCTGGCCGATGGGCAGGACTGGACGGATGTCAGTGTTGACGGTTTGCAGGTCTTTCTAAGTGGCACAGCCCCGGATGAGGCGACCCGGTTCCGCGCCGTGCGCCTTGCCGCGCAGATCGTTGACGGTGCGCGGGTGATTGACACGATGGGTGTGCAGGCCAGCGCCGGGATCAAGGCACCGCGCTTTTCCATCGAAATCCTGCGCAATGATTCCGGGATCTCGCTGATCGGGCTGGTGCCGGACGCAATGGACCGCGAGGCCGTCGCGCGCACAATCACCGGGCTTGCGGATGGGGCGAATGTGACCGATCTGCTGGAATCCGCGGACTACCCGGTGCCAAGCGGCTGGGTGCAGGCCATCAGCTTTGCTTTGGATGCGCTTGAACAACTGCCGCGCTCGAAAATCTCTGTTGCGGCCGACAGGGTCGAGATCAAGGCAATCTCGAACAGCGAGGCAGAGCGGAAACGGCTGGAAGACCGGCTGATACAGGACGTGCCCAAGGGCGTGGAACTGATTCTGGATATTTTCGCCCCCCGCCCCGTCATCACGCCCTTTACCCTGCGCTTTACGCTGGATGAAAATGGCGGCCACTTTGATGCCTGCTCTGCGCATACGAACAACGGGCGCGCCCTGATCCTTGCCGCCGCCGCCAAGGCTGGCCTACAGGGCGCTGTGACCTGCCGTTTGGGTCTGGGTGTGCCGTCTCCGACATGGCCGGACGCAGTCAGTGCAGGGCTGGCCGCATTGGCAGAACTTGGCGGCGGGTCGATTACCTTTTCAGACGCCGATGTGTCTCTAGTGGCGCTGGACAGCATCGAACAGGAACACTTTGACCGTGTCGTGGGCGACCTCAAGGCCTCGCTGCCGGAGGTATTTTCGCTGGCAGCGGTAAAGCCTGCCCCACCAGAGGCGAACGGCACGCCGGTTGACGCAGGCCCGCCCGAATTCATCGCGACCCTAAGCCCCGAGGGCCTGTTGCAACTGCGGGGCCGTGTGGTGGACGAACGCCAGCGCAGCGCTGTCGAGGGCTTTGCGCTGGTGCGCTTTGGAGGCTCGCAGGTGCGCACCAGCATGCGCGAGGACGACACCCTGCCCGATGGCTGGGCCGCACGTGTCTTTGCCGGGATAGAGGCCCTGTCGATGCTGAAGAACGGCAGTTTGGTCGTTAGTCCCGATACCGTGGAAATTCGCGGCAAGACCGGTGATGTGAACGCAAGCTCTGAAATCGCGCGCATTCTGTCAGACCAACTGGGCGGCACGGAAAGCTTTGCCATCGCCGTTGAATATGTCGAGGCGTTGGATCCCACCTCTGACTTGCCCACCCCTCAGGTCTGTGTCGACCGGTTGAACGCCGTGCTGGCCGAAAAGAAGGTGACCTTTGCCCCCGGATCTGCCCAGATTGAAAGCGACGGCTTTAACACGATCGATGGCTTGGTGCGCGCCATTGATCGCTGTGACACGGTTGCGATGGAAATCGGCGGGCATACAGACAGCCAGGGCCGCGAGGAAATGAACCAGCAGCTTTCAAAACAGCGTGCCGATGCGATCCTGGAGGCGCTTCAGTCGCGGCGGGTGCTGACCGGCAACCTGACCACCAAGGGCTATGGCGAAGAGGTGCCAATCGCCGATAATGGCACCGAGGAAGGCCGTGAGGCCAATCGCCGGATCGAGTTTACCCTTGTGGAACCAGATCAGGAGGGCGAGGAAGGGGATGACGTTGTGACAGACGACGCGGCGCAAGAGACCCCAGAGAGCGAGACGGCGGTAAAACCGAATGAATAGAACTGAATTTATCGCGATCACAGCGATCATCCTCTTTGTCGCCTTCGTTCTGGGCTGGTTTGCACATTGGCTGGTCAATCGCTTTGCGCGCGTCTCGCAATCCGAGATGGGCGAGTTGGACAAGATGGCGCAAGCTCTGCATGAGGCCGAAGAACAACGCGATCAGGCGGTGATCTATTTCCAGCAGCGCGAGGCAGACATGACGAATTCTCTGGCCCAGACAGAGGCAGAACTGCGCGCCGCGATGGATGGATTGCGCGATGCCCGTCGTGAAGCAGAGGAAATGCGCGGCGAGATCGAACGGCTTAGCCAGCGCTAAAAAGACCCAAGGGTGGCGTTTCAAGCCTTGGCAAGATGCTGCAATTTCGGGCCCTTGAGAGAAAAACAACCTCGGTCATGGCGGCCACACCGTCTCTAGTTTCGGAGCATGTCTATTGAACCTGACAGAGATCACTCAACTGCATTCCAAATTTGTCCGCCCCGGTTTTGGCACAACGAAACCGGACGAATTGATGTTCATCCAAAGTGTCATCCAGAAATATAAACCCAGAAAGATCATCGAAATCGGCACCGCCTCTGGCCTTACAACCGGGTTCATCGCAAGGTTTCTTGATGAAACCGACGGCGCCTCGATCACCTCGGTCGATATTTTGCAGCAATTCTTTGGAGATCGCCGTTACAAGGCCGGGTTCTTGGCTGACCAAATCTACACTGGCCAAACCATCAAGGTTGAGATCAAGAGGGGTATGTCTTCGCTTGATTTAGGGCCATCGGATGGGCCGTGGGATATGGCCTTTATTGATGCTAACCCGGATTATTCATCGAGGCGAGGGTGTGTGATGGCGGCGGTAGCGTAA